>JASLDA010000110.1 GCA_030151745.1 Chitinophagaceae bacterium
AGCAAGCAGGTGCTCAAGTTCGCCATGGGCATGGATATCTTCCAGCCTATCGAGCTTACGGACACCACCCTTACGGAAAATGTAGCCGCAGCACTGGATCTGCTGACGGAGCAATTGGACTATGCAAAGCTGACGCAGCATGTGCTCGCGGAAAAAACGGTCTCTCTCGCCGAATATAACCTGAAGCGGTACCAGCTGTCCGGCCTGCCCACGCTTAATGCATTCGGCACCCAGGGCGCAAACTACGGCTCTCAGAACTTCAGCGACCTGACGAAGTTCAGCGACTATCCCAAGTTCACCGTTGTGGGCGTACAGCTCAATGTGCCCATTTTTACCGGTCTGCGCCGCGTGAACCAGGTGCGCGAAGCCAAGATCGATATACAGCAGGCCAAGAACCGCCTGCACCTGCTGGAGCTGAGCCTCGACTTCCAGACAGCCCAGGCGCAGACGACGCTTAAGAATGCGCTCCTCGCCGCCGAGAACCAGAAGCGAAGCATGGACCTGTCTCTCAGCATTCTCGATCTGGCGCACCGCAAGTTCAAGGAAGGCGTCGGCTCGAGCCTTGAAGTAAACCAGGCGCAGACGGACTTGCTGGTGACCCAGAACAGCTTCTACAGCGCGATGCTGGACGTGGTCAACGCCCAGTCCGACCTGCAGCGCGCCCTCGGAGGGTTCGCCCGCTAATCTAAACCTTATCTCATAAGAACTCTTTCGTTTTGATTATGAAATACCTTGTACCGGCCGTTTCCGCTTTGTTGCTGCTCAGCGCCTGCGGCGAAGGGAAAAAGGATCCCGCCGCCGAGATCGCAAAGCTCAAGAAGGAGCGCGCCGGTCTCGACCAGAAAATCCGCACGCTGGAAGCCAAGACCGGCGTGAAGGATTCCGTGAAATCCATTCCGGTTTCAGTAGAGGTGCTGCAGCCCCGGTCTTTCCAGGCCTTCATCGACGTGCAGGCCGCCATCGTCGGCGACGAGAACGTCAACGCCAGCGCACAGACGATGGGGATCGTCAGCAGCGTTAATGTCCATGTGGGGCAGCGCGTCAGCGCCGGGCAGGTGCTTGCCACGCTGGATGCCGCGGCTGTGGAGCAGCAGATAGCTGCCCAGGACGCCCAGGTGGGGCTGGCCCGCTCGCTGTACGAGAAGCAGCAGAAGCTCTGGGCGCAGCAGATCGGCACCGAAGTGCAGCTCCTGCAGGCGAAGGCGAACTTCGAAGCTTCGTCGAAGCAGCGCGCCGCCCTCGTCGCGCAGCGCAATATGTACCGCATCGTCGCGCCGATCTCGGGTGTGGTGGATCAGGTGAACGTAAAGCAGGGCGATGCCACCCAGCCCGGGAGCGCGAACGGGATCCGCATCGTCAACAATAACAAGCTCAAGGCCGAGGCCAATCTCGGTGAAAGCTATCTCGGCAAGGTGCATGTCGGCAACCCGGTGACGCTGATATTCCCGGATTCCGGCGACAGCCTGAAGACAAAGCTTGGCTATGTGGCCGAGGCCGTAGACCCGGTATCCCGGGCCTTCCAGGTCCAGATCCCCCTGGGCTCCAGCCCCAAGCTGCATCCCAATATGAGCGTCCGGATGCGGATCGCCAACTACGGCAACAGCAATGCCCTGGTCGTGCCTGTGGCGGCCGTGCAGCAAACCGGGGAAGGATCCCTGGTATTCGTTGCCGAAGGCGGGAAGGCAAAGGCTGTGAAGGTTGAGACCGGCCGGAACTCGGACGGCAACGTGGAGATCCTCAGCGGCCTGAAGGCCGGGGATCGGGTCGTCATCGCCGGTTTCGAAGAGCTGGATAACGGAACGTCCGTCAAGGTGCAATGACCCCCTGTTCAGGCCGATAAGACGGCACCGGATGCCTTGATAGATGAAAATGAAGAGCGGCGTAGGGGTAATGCGGGGAGAAACCGTCTTACGACCGATGCCGGGAACCGAAGCTCCGGCACCGTAGCGAGGTTCTGTCCCGATACCCTGTTCGTACTACTTGTTCAACGACTAAGAACCAGAATTAATAACCCTAAGTAAAACAATCGCTCAGCGCCCTGAGGACCTCCTGATGCGTCAGGCAGGCGTGAATGGCACGCAGGCTTCCGAGGAAGCCGGTCGGGACTGCTGAAGCCCTGTGTCTGCGCCGCCGCCGGGTTATCCCGGTGGCGGCTGATGCAGCCCCTCATAAACGCTACGCTCCGGGAAACAGCCGCAAGGACTTTTCCGTCAAACACTCCGGATCATGAAAGACTCCAAAGTCAAAGAATTCTTTCTCTCCTCCTGGGCGATCGACAACCGCACCGCGGTCTACATCCTCACGGTGATCATCACGCTGGCCGGCCTGATTACATACAACAGCCTGCCCAAGGAACAGTTCCCCGAGATCAAGCTGCCGCAGATCATCGTGCAGACGATCTACCCGGGTACTTCTCCGGATAACATGGAGAATCTCGTCACCAAGCCGATCGAGAAGGAGATCAAGAACCTGACCGGCCTGAAAAAGGTGACCTCCAACTCCTTCCAGGACTACTCGGTCGTCATCGCGGAATTCAACCCGGACGTGAAGGTGGACAAGGCCAAGCAGGACGTGAAGGACGCCGTGGACAAGGCCCGTACCGACC
>JASLDA010000154.1 GCA_030151745.1 Chitinophagaceae bacterium
CTACCAGCTCCCGCACGACGCCATAGCCGTGCTTGCGGAACGTATGCTCCTCGATGGCAAAGGATACGTCTCCGACGCGATTATGGGCACGGGCCTGTAGAATGCCTTTGGCAAGCGCCTCCTTCGTGATCCGCATCATGTCGAGGATATCCTGGGAGACCTCTCCCACGGCAAAAGTGTAAGCATGATCCCCGTGAAAGCCGTTCCGGTAGAAGCCGCAGTCTACAGATATTACGTCGCCGTCCTTCAACTCATATTTCGAAGGGAAGCCGTGTACGACGACCTCGTTCACCGAGATGCAAAGCGTTCCGGGAAAGGGGGAATAGGACGGCCCATAGCCCTTGAACGAGGGGATGCCCTTGTGATCCCGGATGAAGGTCTCCGCCAGCTCGTCGAGCGACGCCGTAGTGATGCCGGGCCGGATCGCCTTTGCGACCTCGGTCAGGGTTGCCGTGACCATCAGGGCGTTTTCCCGGATAATATCTATTTCGGATTCGGAACGTACGTGTATCAAGAGTAGATTCTTTTGAAGAAAGCTGCAAAGTTCGGAAAAAGAAAGCGGCCAGGCTGCAGCACCTGAGCAGTGATGCGGCCTGGCCGGCTATGCAGAAAACGGGATTATATCGAAGCTGCGGGCTGGCGTCCGGCGATACGGCCGGTCTTCATCAGGCCGTCGTACTGACGCATGAGCAGATGGCTTTCGATCTGCTGCAGGGTATCCAGGATTACGCCCACGCCGATCAGCATGCTGGTACCGCCGTAGAAGGACGCGAATCCGCTGGTTACGTGGAGAATGCGTGCCAGGCCGGGAAGTACACCGGCAATGGCCAGGAACAAGGCCCCGGGAAGCGTGATGCGATCCATGATCGTGGCAATGTAATTGGCAGTCTGCTCGCCGGGCTTCACGCCGGGGATAAAGCTGTTATTACGCTTCAGATTATCCGCCATATCGGTCGGATTGAAGGTGATCGCCGTGTAGAAATAGGTGAAGGCTATTACCAGGATCGCATAGACGAGGTAATAGAGCCAGTTGGAATCGTCGCTCAGCATGCGCAGGAAGCCGGAGCCGCTGCCATCGCTGCCGGAGGCGAAGCCACTGATGGTAGCGGGGATGAACATCAGCGCCTGGGCGAAGATGATCGGCATTACGCCCACCATATTCACCTTCAAGGGGATAAAATCCCGGGGAGATCCGGTAACCTCGCGGGCGGCGTTCGACGTGCCGATAATGCGGCGCGCATAGTTGAGCGGTACGCGGCGGATGCCCTGCGTCAGCAGGATCAGCCCCACGATGACGGCGATGAAAAACGCGAGCTCGATCAGGAAGATGAGCAGGCCGCTGGCGCCGCCGGCAGCGTTCCGGAAGTTGAATTCCTGGACCATGGACTGCGGCAGGCGGGCCATGATACCCACCATGATGATCAGCGAGGTACCGTTGCCGATACCCTTGTCGGTGATCTTCTCACCCAGCCACATTACGAACAGCGTACCGGCTGTCAGGACGACGACCGTGCAGAGCGTGAACGAAAAGGCCGAGAAATGCGCCGTATCCAGCGCCGCGGCATACTGCGGGGAGCGAAGGAACTGCGTGGAATAGGCGACGCTCTGCGCAGCCGTAACCAGAACGGTCAGGTAGCGGGTGTACTGGTTGATCTTCTTCCGGCCGCTTTCTTCCTTCTGCATCTTCGCGACCTGGGGGATAACGATACCCGCAAGCTGCATGAAGATAGACGCCGTGATATAGGGCATCACACCGAGGGCGAATATGGACGCGCGGAGGAAGGCGCCCCCGGAGAACGAGTTGATGAGACCGAGGATACCGCCGGGACCATCGCTTTCCGCGTTCTTAAGGGCGACAGGGTCGAGGCCCGGTATGATAATGTAGCAGCCGATACGGTAGATCAGCACCAGCAGCAACGTGTAAAGAATCTTCTTCCGGAGTTCTTCGATGCTCCAGATATTCTTTAGCGTGTCAATGAGTTTCTTCACAAAAAACAAGGGAAGGACGGGTAGGAAAAAGAATGCGAATAAACAAAGAAAGACGCATCTTACCAAATGCGTCTACACTCCGGGTTCAGGATCTTGACGTAATTATGATCCTTCTGCCAGGCGGGCATAAAAACCGGAGTATAAGACAGTCGTCCCACACAAAAGGTGTGGGACGACTACAAATTATCAGATCAGTTCAACGTTGCCGCCTGCTGCGGAAATGGCCTCTTTGGCCTTTTCGCTGATAGCGGAAACCTTGAAGGGGATAGCGGCCTTCAGCTCGCCGGAGCCCAGGATCTTCACCGTGTCGTTGCGGGAGATCAGGCCGTTCACGTAGAGTGCATCCAGGCTGAATTCCTTCAGTTCGTACTTTTCGACCAGGAAGTCGATATCGCCGAGGTTGAAGACCTTATGCTCGATGCGGAACGGGTTCTTGAAGCCGCGCTTCGGCATCCGGCGCTGGATCGGCATCTGACCACCTTCGTGGCCGTTCTTGCGCTTGCTGCCGGTACGGGCCTGCTGACCCTTGTTACCCTTGCCTGCGGTAGTACCGAGACCCGAACCTTCACCGCGACCTACGCGCTTGGAACTGTGCACGGCGCCTTTGGCCGGCTTGAGATTGTTGAGTTGCATATGTTCTTTTTGAGACTTGCGCGGGGAACTTCCCGCTCGCAATATGATTGGACAATAAAAGGAGATTGCAGCTCCTGGAAAATTCCCGAAAGCTGCAATCTC
>JASLDA010000178.1 GCA_030151745.1 Chitinophagaceae bacterium
ATACTGCTGGTCTCCTCGAAAACGATGTTCGTAATTCCGGGCTTGGTCCCCGTCAGGGTCATGGTAAGCGCCGGATTCAGTTTTGGCACCACGTCTCCGAAGATCTTATACGTGCCCAGGGCGAGGTTATTGAATGCAAAGGCTCCCGCGGCGTCGGTATAGGTATAGGCCACTTCGGCATTGGAGCCGTTCGCCAGGATGATGATCCGGTTCGGCAGCGGCACCGCGCCCGATCTTGCAAAGCCTCGTATATATCCCGCCCCGCTGGTGCGGATCGTATCGATCATCGCGATCGTGATCGTATCGCCGATATAGCTGTAATTGGTCAGCGGCTTTGCCAGGAGCCAGCTGGTCGCCGAGTTTGCATAGGTGGGAAAGAATGCTGCGGCGTAGGGATGACCGGGTTTCAAGGTGGCCTTCAGAAACTGCCTTCCGGGACGGATCACCTGGTAGGGTTTGTAAAATGCGCCGTTCGAGCCGGCAATGGTCGAGAACGTATCGATCGCCGTGACGACGGTATCTCCCATTGAATCCACGTCGACCGTAATCAGGCTCACGGTAGCCTGGCCGTTATTAGGCGTCGATCCCAGGCTCACAACGCCCTGCAGCAGGTAGTTTACGGCTCCCTGGCAAACGGGAATATTCGTCGTCAGCGGGGTAGCGCCGGTGTACTGCACCGTATTGATCTTGACCTGCCCGCACGCGGCCGATGTCCAGACGCGAAATTTCATGCCGATGACCGGGGTGCCGGGCCAGGGTATCGAATATGCGCCGGTGCTGGTCGTAACGCTCATCTGCGCTGCCGTGCTATTGAGCGAGTCCTGTACGAATATCCGGATATTCGGGACCGGCTGTCCCGTCTTTGCATCGGTGACCTGGCCGTTGAATACGAGAGCGTGAGACAGCGGGCCCAGCAGGCAACACAGCATCAAAAAAAGGAGGAACTGTTTCACTGGAAAACGAATTTATGAATGCGGCCGGGATACGGCGGGTAATTCGATTGTGTTAATGGATGATCGGCTGAGATTGTCGTGGACGTTGCGGGATCAGCATATAGCCAAAGCTCAGGCGGAATGCAGGCAGGGCATACAGCTGTTTCAGTTCCGATGAGAGCTGGTGATAGCCGCTCAGCTGCTGCCGCACGGACAGATCGAAATTCATGCGGTTGCGCTGATATCCTACGCCGAACTGGTAACCGAGGCGAACCGGATCCAGGGCATTAAAGCTATGCAGGTTCGGATCGTAGTTGCTGTATGATTCGAGATTCGACTTGCCGAAATAATTCTTGATCTGCTCCTCGGTCATTTTCGCAGACTGCACGATGGAATCCTTACGGTCGATGGTATAAACCTGGTTGGCCCCCTCGGAACGGATCTTCATGCCGCCGCCGAAATACACCGATGGTCCGCCGTAGACCCGGAACGCCGCGCCAAAGGGATTGTACTGAAGTATGAGCGGTAGCTCCAGCTGCCAGAGACTGCCCTTCAGGTATGTCCCGCGAACGATGATGCTGTCGAAAGCTTCCCGGATAACGTAATTGTTCACCGTATCGATCTGGCCGAGAATGGAAGGCGAGTAATCGCGGGTCACGAAGCGGGTTACGTCCACGGCGGAGCGCTGGTAGGCCTTGTCGGTGGTCAGCGTCGTGCGGGGCAGGTTCCCGTAGAGCAAAGCCGGCTGCACTCCTACCGAGAAGCTCTTGCCCAGCTGCCACATCAGGCTCAGCCCGGCAGTAAACATATTCCGCGGCGGCGTCTTGATGCCCCGTTCGTAACCGAGGAAGCCGGAAAGGCTCATGATCCTTCCGGAGCTGCGCAGGCTGCTGTCGGGAGGATACATCGCCGCGGCAGCCTCCATATCCGTACCGGCGCCGGCAGATTCGGCGACCGGGCTGGCGGCAGGGACCGGCTCCTGGTAGTTTGCAGGATCCAGCAACCCGCACTCATATATGCCCAGCACCGGCGGAAGCGGTACACCGCCGGCCAGGTGCAGAGCCGGCTCCAGGCTGGCGAGAAGTATTACAGGATCGGGGTAATTCCGGGTAAAAGTGGGAGTTGTTTCCAAGTCAGGCCGGGCGGCGGTCCGGGGCACCGCAGGAGCGCCTGCCGCGGCGGGTGCAGTGGCAGTCCCGGCAGGAATGCCCTCCGGCCTGGCCCGGATACCGGCAGCGGGCACAGGCTGAACGTCATCCGTTGCACGGGGACCCGAAGTCGGGGCCATACCGGGTTGTGCGCCGTTGCCGGAAGCCGTGTTGCCGGCAAAGCCGTCCGGCACCGGCAGCCCTTGCACTGCTTGGTCGAGAGCGGAGGTCGCCGGAGCTTGCACCGTCCCTACGGAGGCCAGGGGCTTAGCGCCGCGGCGCTGGATACCGGAGCCTGCTTCGCGGATCGCCGCGGGAATTGCGGCAACAGGCTGCGTTCCGCTTCCGGCGGAAATAGTCCTGGTTCCGCCCTGAGCCGGGGCCTGCGGTAAGGGATTTGCCTGCTGCTGCGTCGCCGGTCCCCCGGCAACCTGAGCTGCAACGGAGGGGCCCTGGGCCGCGGCCTGGCCGCGGCCGGAAGGCTCAGGGACGGCATCGGCAGATCCCGGGACGGCGGCGGGACGGAGCGCCTCGGGAGCCGGGGCGGGCTGCACGTCGGCAGACGTATGCCCGGCGGGTTCCCGCAGGGCCTCGATAGCCTGGCTTTGCGCCGCGGCATACCGGCCGCCCTTGTCCCGGTTCTGAGCCAGATCCAGCGGTCCGGCGCTATTCCAGCCGTAAAGCCACCAGGCGGCGCCGACCATCAGCAGCAGGGACAGGGCGATCCAGGGCCAGTAAAAGAATCCGCGCCGGCGCCGACGATCGTCCTCGTCCAGGCGGCGGGCCACCATATCCCAGGCGGCAGGCGGCGGCGTCTCACGGTAGTCGGCCAGCGACTCCCGGAAGAATTCGTCGAAGCTTTGTTGCTCTTCCATGGTTATTGGTGGTTGATGATTTGTTCTTTTAACCGGCGCCGGGCGTCGTTCAGGTGCCAGCGGCTGTTGTTTTCGGATATCCCGAGAAGGGATCCTATCTCTTTATGTGGAAGTTGCTCGAATACGAAAAGATTGAAGACGGTTCGTTGGGTTAGCGGAAGTTCGTGAATCAGGGCGAGAAGTTCTTTATAGGCCAATCCGGAAATCCCGCCGCTGTCGTTATAGGCGGGTATGTCCCCCGTCGCCTCCGTCAACGGTATGTTCTCCGGCTTATGCTTCCGGAAATGGTCTGCCACGGCATGGACGGCTATCCTGCGCATCCAGCCTTCGAATGCTCCCTCGAACCGGTATTGCTCCAGCCGTTTGAAGATCCGGTAGAAAGCCTCGCTTTGAATATCCTGGGCGGTGGCTTCATCCGAAGTGTAACGGCGGATGATCCCATAGATCATCGACGCATAAGTATCGTAAAGCTTACGCTGGGCGGAACGGTCGTTTTTGATGCAGGCAGCCAACAGCGCATCCAACCCGGGGGCTGAAGACGACAGCTTGCCGGCT
>JASLDA010000186.1 GCA_030151745.1 Chitinophagaceae bacterium
CACAAAGGTACTATGGCGTATTAACAATCTGCGGTAAGAAATCGGTTCAGGTTCCGCGGGTTAAAGATGCAACGGGCGTCCGCATTATAAAAGCGCTTTTTACCGGTGAGACTCCCCCTTAACGGGTCATTTAGAAGTAAGTTGAAGATAAATATCGGATCGTTGCTGGTTTACATAAAACAACAAACATGCCGCGGGCATCAAAGCGTTAAAGCCGGCCGCTATTTCAGCCGGTACGATTTGCGGATGAAGCGACTCGTCATATTCGAAGTGGACGATATCGGCGATTCCGGTCTTCGTCATCGTCAGGCCGGGAGCCGCATGAAAGGCAATAAGAGCCTTTCCGGGGCCGGATATTACGCGATCGCTGATGCGTATCCCATTCATATTCCATTGTAGCTCGCGACTCAGGCAGTTCCCTGCGGCATCCCGGTACAGGATGCGGACCCGGTCCGGGCCTTCTTCGAGCTTCAGGACACGGCATCGGCCTCCGACGCGGAACCGGCTCCAGACCTCGGAGCTGTCCTGCCCCGGGAAAGCCATCGTATTGTGCGCGGCAGTGCCCCGCTGCCGCATCCGGAGCAGGGGATCTTCGTAGCTTGAGCACCCCGTATCGACGATTACCGGCCTGCCCTGTACATGCAGGCAGAAGTTGCCGGTATCGGCATGTGCATGGCCGGGCTGCCAGGCGGGGCGGATGCCGTCCACATCGATAAAAAGCTCGTAGCGAGGCATCCGGATCAGACGGTATCCCGAATCGCTCAAGGGCGTCGCGGGGAATTTTAACCCCAATGTTTCGGCGGCCCGGAACAGGGCGGCGGGCTCGGGTGCTATCCCGGCCGCAGCGTCGTTCACCGCCGGCCAGGAGCCGTCCGAAAAGGTCATGGCGCGAAGCCAGCCCAGCATCCGGACCGCGGTCGTCTCGATCAGCCCGGCCAGCGGCCCGCCGGAAGGGTGCAGGGCGCGCAGGATATCCAGGCTCTGCAGCAGCCGCCACAACAGCAGGCTATGGTACATCGGGCTGCCTTCGCAATGCCCCCCGTCCTGGTAAACCTGTTCCCGGATACAGGTTTTCAATATCTTTTCACCCTGCCTCAGCATCCCGGGGTTCCCGAAGTAAGTGCCGGCCGTGCAGAGCGCGATCGCATTCTCAAACAGGTGATTCCCGTCCAGATGATATTCCGGGAAGCGGCGCAGCCAATCGGCATCGAGAAACAAGCGCTGCCGGATATCATCGCCGAATACCCGGTGCCGGAGGTCGAACCAGGTCCAGGCCATGATCCGCAGGGAGGCCGGGTATGCCTGCATCCACGTTCCCGGGCGGGTATCGCTGCAGAAAGCCGATACGGTCTTCAACCGGTCGGCCGGGCTGAGCCGCTCATCGTAAAGCCATTCAAAATACTGCAGGTTAAATTGCCAGAGCGCGCCTTCGGCCGCGTATTCCCAATCGATCCGGCCGCCGAAATGCACCTTCCTGTTCAGGAAGACAAAATCCCCCGTATTCGGATCAAAGGAATGGGGGACGGTCCAGGTCTGCAAGGGCACCGGCGCCGCCGGCGGCGCCGGTATATCGCCGGCCCGGACCCGGGCGAAGCGCTTGGCCAGCGGGTGCCAGGCCCGGAACCACCATTGCTGCCAGCGCAGGTGCCGGAGCGTGCGGAAGAGTCTGCGCATCCGGGGCATAATTCAGGCTTGCAGCCCCTGGCGGGCTATCCCGCGGGCAAATCGATACAGATTGAATCCGGGGAGCGCCGCCGCCTGCTCCAGAGCGGCATGCAGCCCCGGCTTTGAGATCCCGGACATCCGCTCTTCCCGGATCAGGTTCCAGGCCTTCTGGAGTCTTAAGTACCCGCGCTTCTGCCGGCTGCCCCCGGCCCGGGCCAGCTTCGCCACGATCTCCGCCGCCAGCTCCGCGATTCCGGCGCCGGAGCTGGCAACCGTCTTCAGCACAGGTGTCTCCGCTTCGCCGGTACTTCGCTCATGCGCCATGATCCGCAGGTTGCGGTAGAGGGTTTCGGCATCGGCGCGGTCGCTTTTATTTACCACGAAGACATCCGCGATCTCCAGCAGGCCTGCTTTCATCGTTTGTATCATATCCCCGGCTTCCGGCACCAGCGTTACGACGCTGCAATCCGCGATGCCTGCGATCTCGACCTCGCTCTGCCCGACTCCGACCGTCTCTATGACGATAATATCGAAGCCCGCCTCCTTCACGACGTCGGTGATCTCGTAGATCCGCGGATGCAGTCCGCCCAGCGCGCCGCGGCTGGCCAGGGATCGTATAAAGACGTCCGGATGCGTATAGAACCGGGACATCCGGATGCGGTCGCCCAGCAGGGAGCCGAAGTGAAAAGGCGAGCTTGGGTCCACCGCGATGACCGCGACCTTTTTGCCCTGGGCCGTCCATTCGCCGAGAAGCGCGTTCACCAGCGTGCTTTTCCCCGCTCCGGGAGGACCGGTGATCCCGACGAGCCGCGGCGCGCCCTCATGCTGCAGGGATTCCAGCAGGGCCTCCGAGCCGGGGAGGGCGTTTTCTACGAGCGTAATGGCCCGGGCCAGCGCCAGCCGGTCGCCATCGCGGAGCCGCTTATACAAGGAAACAGTTTCGCCGTGCTGCACTAAAAAATAACTTTGCCCGTTTAGATAGTACCGAAGCGTTCGAGCGTGGACAAAAATAGCTTTCAGGAACGGATTGATCGTTGGAAGGGTTGGATAGCGACCCTGGCGCTGATCGGCATGCTTACGGGTCTGCTCTGCAGCCGGGCTGCGCTGAGCATATCCATGATGGTTTTCGGGGCCAACGCGCTCTGGAATGTCAATCCCCGGCGCTGGTTCGGCGTCCGGATATGGCTGCTCACTCTTCCCTGGCTGCTCCTCTTCGCGGCAAGCGGGTTCTGGACGAGCAATACGGCCATGCTGGAAGACCACCTGCAGGTGAAGCTGCCCTTCCTGCTCCTGCCCCTGGCCTTTCATTTTACGCCGCGCCTCACAAAGCCGCAGCTCCTGGCGCTGAGCCTGGCGGCAGCCTGCCTGATGCTCGGCGGCGCGGCCTACAGCCTGAGCTTCCTGGTGCAGGAAGGACAGCTGGAAGGCTATAAGTACGCGCATGTGATCCCCACGCCGGTGTACAACGACCATATCGCGTTCTCGCTGGCCGTCGCCCTTTCCATCGGTTGGTTCCTGTACCTGCTGCCGATGACCCTCCCGCGTTGGTGCCGCGTTTTCCTGGCCGGGAGCTCCCTGCTCCTGGCCGCCTACCTGCATATTCTCGCGGCCAAAACGGGGCTGCTCGCGCTCTATATCCTGGTCGCGGCGCTCCTGGTCCGCAATCTGATCCGCGCCCCCCGCACGGGCGTCGTACTGCTGCTGACCGCCGGGGCTGCGGTGGCCGTCTCGATCGTCTATATCCCGACCCTGCGCGAGCGGGTAGGCTACAGCCTGGTCACCTGGCGCAGCCTGAACCAGGGCGAGCGCAACGGCATCTACAGCGATGCCGGCCGCCTCATCAGCTACGACCTGGCTTTGCGCTCCATAGCCAGCCATCCCTGGACCGGCGTCGGCGCCGGCGATGTGTTCGACGTCATGAAAGCCGGCTACAAGGAGCATTACCCGGAGGTGGCCGAGGCGCAGCAGCTCTGGCCGCATAACCAGCTGTTGGTCCTGGCTATGGCCGCCGGCATTCCCTGCGCGGCCCTGTTCCTGCTCTGGTACGGCATGCTGCTGTACGGGATCCGGAGAAACCGGGAAGGGTTTTACCTCCTGACGCAATGGCTGATGCTCTGGGTCCCGCTCATGGTCGATGCTTTTCTGGAAGTTCAATTCGGCGTAGGTGTATTTTTGATGTTTCTCCTGCTGCAGCGGCTGACAAGCGAAGCCGGCGCGCAGGCCCTCATCGGCACACATGACGAACTTCATCCCCATCTTTCCATTGCAGATCGTGGTGTTTCCGGGCGAAGCGCTCAACCTGCACATATTTGAACCCCGCTACAAGCAGCTCATCGGCGAATGCCTCGAGCAGGGAAAGCCCTTCGGCATACCGACGGTCCTGGAAGGACATAACAGCGAACAGCTCGGCACCCTGATGGACATCGAAGAGCTGGTGACCCGGAACGAGAACGGGACAATGAAAATCCCCACCCGCGGCCGCGCCGTATTCCGCGTCCTGCAGCATATCGATTCCATCCCCGGCAAAGCCTATTCCGGGGCCATCGTGACCTACCCGGAGAATGTGATGGATACCGACGACAGCCGGCTCACCAAGACCATCGTCGCGGAGGTGCAGCGCCTGTACAAGCTGCTCAATGTCTCGGAAAAGTTCCCGGGGGAGGAGCGCATCAGCCGTTCCTACGATATCGGGCATCTCGTGGGCCTGAGCCGGGAGCAGGAATACGAACTGCTCGGGCTGTTCACGGAGATCCACCGGCTGGAATACATACGCCGGCACCTGAACCAGATCGTGCCCGTCATCGACGAGCTCGAGCAGATGAAGGCCCGCATCCAGATGAACGGGCATTTCCGGAACCTGTCCCTGGACTGAGCCAGAATATTCGCCTTTTAACTTATAGATTTTACTTTTCTTAGCCTCTTGATAGTTAAGGCTTTTACCTTTTGCCTTAATTTGAGCCGGTAAACGAGCGATTTAAAAAATGCGATTCCTATGTATCGACTGGGGGAATACCCTGGTGAAAGCGGCTGTTATGGACGAGCCGGATCAGTTTTTGGCGCAGGAGAGCTTCCCGGGCCCGGACGCGATGTCCCGGATCCAGCAGCTGCTCGACCAATTCGAGCCCCGGGCTTCTATCCTGTCGGCCGTCGTTGCGGACGTGGAGGGAGTCGAAAGCCTGCTTCGGGAACGGACGCATTTCGTCCGCCTGAGCGACAGCACGCACCTGCCCGTTATGAACGCGTACCATTCGCCGTCCACCCTGGGAATGGACCGGCTGGCGGCCGTCGCGGGCGCGCATGCCGCCGCCCCGGATAAGAATAACCTCGTCGTGGCGCTGGGTACCTGCGTCACGTATAATTTCATCACCAGGAACGGCGCGTTCCGGGGCGGGGCCATCTCTCCCGGGCTCCAGATGCGCCTGGACGCGATGCACCAGTTCACGGACGGTCTGCCTCAGGTGAGCCGGGAAGGCGATACCCTGCTGCTGGGCTACGATACGGCCACCTGCATGCGCAGCGGCGCCGTATTCGGTCTGGCCGCCGAGATCGACGGTATGGTGCAGGCCTTCGAAAAGGAATATGGCGAGTTTAACGCTGTTTTAACCGGGGGCGATGCACCCGTTTTGGCCCGCCATATCAAAAGCAGGATATTTGCCGACCCGCAGATCATTCTGAAGGGCTTGTACCAAATCCTGAAACATAATGCGCGATTTCTCCGCTAAGCGCCTGCTGAGGAATCGGGACGTATCCACCATGACGATCTTTCGCCTCAAACGGTTGCCTTCCGGCAACCAACATCTGTCATTTACAAAAGGCAGAGCGTCCCGAATCCTGACTGCGACCCTTCTTTGTGCCGCCACGGCCGCTACAGCGCAAAACGCCAATTCCAGCAAGGAGAACGACCCTTATTCGCGTTACGGGATCGGGGAGCCCCAAACGGGCACCAATATACTGAACCGCGGTATGGGCTATACCACGACGGCCTACCAGAATGCGACCGTCGTCAATACGGAAAATCCCGCGTCCTACCCGAGCCTGAGGCGGACCACCTACGAGGCCGGCTTCACCGGGAGCTTCCGTACCATCAAGCTGGACGGCACCAGCGTCAATACCGGGTCCGCGTCCTTCGCCTACCTGCGCATGGGCATACCGCTGGGCAATCACGCGGGTATGGCCTTCGGCCTGCAGCCCCAGACCCATGTGTTTTATAACAACGTGGACAGCGCCAATATCCCCGGCATCGGCCGGACCGCCTCCGTGTACACCGGCGAAGGCGGGCTGAACTACGCATTCGTCGGCGGGGCGCTCAAGTTCGGCGGCTTTTCCTTCGGCGCAAACTTCGGCTACATGTTCGGGAACATCCGCAACACCAGCCGGCTGGTCAACTCCGATACCTCGAAAGTAATGGGCAGCGACTTCTCCTCGTATACCCGCTACGGGGGAATCTACTACAAGCTCGGCGCGCAGTTTCACGATTCCCTGTGGAACGGGCTGCAGCTCCGCCTGGGCGCCACGGCCGCGCTGAACCAGACGGTCAACGGCAACCGCGAAACCTACAGCAGCAGCTTCCAGGTGATCAGCGCCGTCGAGCTCCGGGACACGGCATACCACGTTTCCGGACTCACCGGGCAGCTGCGCATCCCCGCAACCTACTCTCTCGGCGCACAGCTCGGAGGCGGCAACTGGAGCCTCGGCCTGGATGCCTACCGCACCGACTGGAAGAACTACAGCAATTACGAGGTGCATGACAGCTCCATCGTGGATCAGAGCTACCGGTTCAATATCGGCGGCGAATACACACCGGACCCGATCAGCGTCTACAGCTATTTTTTCACGCGTCACATACCGCCTCGGCTTCTACTACGGCACCGACTACGTGAAGCTGCGGAACACGGATCTGAACTATTACGGGTTCACGATAGGGGCTTCGTTCCCTTTCAAGAATTCCCTGGATAAGGTCCATACCGCCCTGGAATTCGGGCGCCGCGGCTCCGAGACCAACGGGCTGGTGGCCATGAACTATTTCCGCCTGCACCTGGGAATTTCACTGAACGACCGCTGGTTCATCAAGCGCCGTTATGACTAAGCATGGGCTATATCGTTCGCTCTCTCGAAGTACCCGGGGCCTTGCGCCGGGTATTTTGTTTCTGCTGTCGCTCAGCGCCTGCAGAAACAGCATGTCCGAGATCAACGATCTGACCAACCGCGCCCGGGCCGGTGAAGACCGGGCCACGGACGTAACGATCCTGTACAGCCGCGACGGCAACGTAACGGCACGCCTCTTCGGACACACGTTCATACGCGCCGAATCGGCCAGGCCTCCCTATACCGAGATGAAAGACGGGGTGAAGGTGGAGTTCTTCGACAGTATGAAGGTGAAGAATACGCTGACCGCCCGGTATGCGCGCTGGTACGAAAAGGAAAACAATATCCTGATCCGGGACAGCGTGCATCTCGTCAACGACAGGGACGAGCATCTCTACACCAGCGAGATGGTCTGGAACCAGAAAATGCAGCAATTCTTCACGGAAAAGCCCGTGCGCATCGTGACGCCCACCCGGACCTTATACGGTACGGGCATGGAAGCCAGCCAGGATTTCTCCAGCTATACCATCCACAACCTGAGCGGGAACCTGCAGCTCGAAAAGAGCTCCGTCCCGGCGACCGAGTAGCATAAAACAGGCCCGCCTGTTGAGCGGGCCTGTCCGTACATTCCGCGTCACGCTATCTTGTGACCTGGTAGGCCGCCGCGCCCGCCGCCGTCTGTATGCGCAGCAGGTAAACGCCGGAAGGAAGCTGCATCATGGGAATGAGGACATTTCCTGCTTCAGTGCTCTTGCTCAGTATCCTGCTGCTGGTCACATTGTACAGGCTGATGGTCTTCATACCGTTTATCTGGTCAAGACCGGAAACGGTAAGCTCGTTCTGAACCGGATTGGGATAGAGCGCGACCGCTGCAAATGCAGCCGGATTGCCCAGCCCCAAAGCGCCGAAGCTCGCCGTGCTTTCCTGGAAAACGATATTATTCACCGAGGGATTAGCCTGGTCTATGGTGACGAGCGTCACGGGATTGCTCCGGCCCCAGGCGTCGCCGAATAATTTGTAGGTGCCGTAGGCAAGATTGCTGAAAGAAAACTTGCCGTTCGCGTCCGAATAGCTGTAAGCGACGCCGTCGTCATTGGCCGTGGTCAGCAGGATGATGCGCTGGCTGAGCGGGTCGCCCGCTCCCGACGGCTTGTTCGCCCCCATCAGTACCGAGCCGCCGATGAAGCCGGGACCTCCGCCATTGGTGCCGGCCACCATGTGAATGTTGTTTGCGCCAAGCGTGAAGGAGGCGCTGTGCGCTCCGCTCCAGGTAAGGCTGTTCTCCTTGTAGGTCGGCAGGTACGAAGCGTAGCTGCTGTTCGCAGCCGTCAGCGCTGCTTTGATAAGCAGATCGCCGGCCGAAGCGGTCACGCAATAGAAATGATATTCCCCGTTCGCTGCCGTGTACGTGCTGTCCAGCAGGCTCAGTACATAGGCGCCTGCGGCGCTGCTGTAGCTTTTCTTGATCAGGTACACGACGGCCGGGTAGGCGGCACTGCTCGTGCTGCCCAGGGTCACCCTGCCCGAGACGGTGTCGCCGCTGCAGCTCCCGCCGCATACCGTGAAGTTCACCGTGATATTGGCGCCGGAATAGGTTTGCAGGCTCGTAGTTTTCACACTGCACTTTTCCGTGTACACATGCAGCAGGGAGCCGGATGCCGTGCCGGCGGGGATGGCAATGCTGTAATTGCCCGAGACATCCGTGGTATCCATCAGGTGGAAGATCTGGACGCCGCCGCTGGAATCCGTCACGTGTACGATCTGGTTGGCTACGGGACTGCTGGCGGAGTTGGTGACCGTGCCTTGTACGACTGCGGCGTGGGCATTGATGCCCATAAGCGTAAAAGCCAAGAGTAAAGCGTACTTCATGCTTGCATCAGTTTTGTTTGGTTGAAATGCCTGGAATTTAGTCTCCTTACCGGGAGTAGCATAATGGGACAGGTCCCAAGCATGAAAGTTTAATTGTCGTTAAGAAATTTTTTGGAGCGAGGAATAACGCGCCGCGGAGGCCTCCGTAGGCTTGCTTCGGGGCTCGCCGGTCCGTGATAAGCATGGATTCATGTCCTGTTCAGGACAGCCCCTCGTAAGACTCTCATCGCGAGTGCCTTACACCTCATTGAACAGGTGATGCACCGCCCCTTATCAACCCCGCTACACCCGAAGCCGCCTTTCCAATACGGGAAAATGGCCATATTTTCCAAACACCACGATTCAACCTTATCCAACCCTATCCGACAATATCCAACTAAATCCCAGGCCAATCACGCAAACCAACGCTTCAGGAAGCGCGTCCCGTTCTCGCTGAAGATCCGGTTGACGATCTCCGCCGGGGTAATGCGATTTTCCGGGAGCAGCTTCCCGCCCTGGCCGTTCATGTAGTTGAATGCGTGGCGCTCCAGGTACGACTGCAGGGCAGGCAGGCTTTCCGCCGTCAGGAATCCGTTCAGCGGATCGATCGTCGCATCGAAGTCGGTACCCAGGGCGAGGCAATCCCAGGCCGGCAGGCCTTCGCGGTCAAGCAGCTCCGCGACATAGCGGATGCCGTTCCAGAGCAGGCCGGAGCGATTGTGCCGGACTTCGTTCATGAAAACCGACTTCCCCACGTTTTTCAGCGCGGCCTTGCTGGCTGCGCGCCGCTCGTCGAGCTGCAGGCCGTAGATGCCGCCGCTCTTTGCAATGCGAACGATCTCGTCGTCGTAGAAGTTGATGCCTTCGGCCAGCATGAGAGGGGACAGCTCCGCATGACCGGGAGCCGGGTCGTCCATCGACCTCAGCCCTGCAGGAGCGGCATGGCTTGCGACGATGGGAATCTGCTCCCCGGCATATTCGCTGTCGAGGATCCCGAAATATTCCTTGCGCGCCTGCGGACTCATATGCTTGATGTCGATCAGGAAGCGCCGCCCATTCTCCGTGCTCAGGCATTCGCGGAGCACCTTCCGCCCCAGCTCCGTAAAGCCGCTGAGCATGCCCTCGCTCTGGTCGCTCACCTTGCCGACGAGGTCGAACAGGCTCTTCGCATGACCGCAGAGATGATTGTAGAAATGGTGCGCGAAGGTCACAAAGAGCGGCGGATGCTCCCAGGCCTTTATGGCCCGGAGATTCTCCAGCAGGACGCTCTCGTCGGGAGCTGCGTCCATATCGCTCATCAGCACATGCAGCCCTTCGATGCTCGGGATGAAGAAGATCGTGGCCTGCTCGTCTGCGGATTGCAGCCATCGCTCGATCTCCGTCCAGCTCCGCACCAGCCTGTATTTTACGGGGCCTTCGTCAAGCACCACCTGCTTCCCGTCCAGCTCGCGGTAATACGCATATTCGGCGCACAGGTCGCCGAAATAGTCCTTCAGGCTTTGCACGGACTCCACGCGCTCCCGGCCGACGGAGGCGACAAAGGCGTTCACGTTTTCGTTCGCGCAGTTTTCACCAAGCTTGTTTTTGAAAAAGCCGCGCTCGATGGGGTAGATCGACGCGCATACGATCCGGCTGTTGCCTTTCAGCAGCGTCGTACAATCCGCCTGAGTGAACTTGCAGATCCCGGCCCAGGCCTGAAGTCCGCGATCGAGCAGGTGCGGCGGATCGTATTTATAGATCGAAGCGGAGCTGTAGCGGTCCGGACTGTTGTGCCCGGGCCGGCCGGCCTTAAAGCTGTGCCCGTAAGCCTTGAGGGCGGGATGGCAATGGAAATCGATGAAGGGAGCTTGCATGCGGAATAGACAATTTGCAGGTGGCAATCGCAGGGTACTCACATCGGGGCGGGCGTATTGCAAGCTGAAAATAGGCTTGCCGGAGCTCCGACACAAACGTTTTTTTAATGCGTTCAGAATCAAACGGCGCATTGCCGAAACGCACCGGTCATAGTCCCGGATGCAGGCGCTGGAAGCTGAGCTTATCCCAGTAGCCCCTCTGGAACACGATCCGGCCCTCGACCACGTGAAAGAATCCGCAGCCGCGGAGGCCCTTGGGATCGTACCATTCGAGGATCGCCCATTCCCCGTCCTCGAAAATATTGTCGGGGATGCAGATCATTTCCGTGGCGGCGAACTCCTGTTCAAACATCGCGCGGATCGCCTTTTTTCCAACCACCGGCTGGTTCGCCACCTGGTGATTGGTTGCAAATTCTGCATACAATTCCGAGATCGCTTCCACATCGGCATTATTGAACGCAGCGAGCCATTCAAGCAATATCTCTTTGGGGCCTTTGCCAGCAGCATGCTGTTCCATGAATCAAAGTTAAATGCGGCGACCTCGTCCGGCGCGTCGATATCGAAGCAGGTTCTCCAATCCGCAACCATTTCAATAACGAAGGCTGGCCAAAACAAAAACGGCCGCCCCAAAACCGGAGCGGCCATCTCTCTAATCTGCCACAGAACAGCCTATTGCCTATTGCCAATTGCCTACCTCCGCAGCTCCGCAAAGTATTTATGGAAATACGGAATGGTCTCAATGCCTTTCTCATAATTCGCCACGTCGAACTTCTCGTTCGGGGAGTGGATATTGTCGTTGTCCAGACCGAAGCCGAGCAGCACGGTCTTGAGGCCCAGGATACGCTCGAACAGCGCTACGATAGGAATGGAGCCGCCGCCGCGCGTGGGAATCGGGTCCTTGCCGAACGTAGTCTGGATGGCCTTTTCAGCCGCCTTGTACGCCACGGAATCGGTCGGCGTCACTACCGGCTCCCCGCCGTGGTGCGCGGTGACCTTTACCTGCACGCCCTTCGGCGCGATGCTCTCGAAATGCTTCCTGAACATTTCGGAGATCTCGTCGCTGACCTGGTTGGGCACCAGCCGCATGGAGATCTTGGCGTAGGCTTTCGAAGGCAGCACGGTCTTGGCACCCTCGCCGGTATAGCCGCCCCAGATGCCGTTCACGTCCAGGGTCGGGCGGGTACCGGTGCGCTCGAGGCTGCTGTAGCCCTTCTCGCCCCATTCCCGGCCGATGCCCAGGTCCTGATTGTACTCGTCCTGGTTGAACGGAGCGGCATTGAGCGCCTTCTTCTCCGCGTCCGTCAGCTCCTGCACCTTGTCGTAGAAGCCGGGGATCGTGATGTGGTTGTTCTCGTCGTGCAGGGATGCGATCATCTGGCAGAGCGCGTTGCAGGGGTTTTGCACGGCGCCGCCATAAACGCCGCTGTGCAGGTCGCGGTTCGGACCTGTGACCTCGACTTCCATATAAGCCAGGCCTCGCAGGCCCGTTTCGATGCTGGGATGCTCCATCGAGATCATGCTCGTATCGGATACGAGCACGATATCCGCCTTGAGACGCTCCTTATTGTCCTCGAGGAACTTGCCCAGGTTGGAGGAACCGACCTCTTCCTCGCCCTCGATCATGAACTTCACGTTGCAGGGCAGCTCGCCGGTCTTGGACATGACCTCGAAAGCCTTGACGTGCATGAACATCTGCCCCTTGTCGTCGCATCTATGCCCGCGGCGCCTGCGACGACAAA
>JASLDA010000193.1 GCA_030151745.1 Chitinophagaceae bacterium
GCCGTTTTCCGATCCGATCGACTGATCGGCGAATCTTGCACAGGCAAGTAAATCCTGCTAACATTACTGTGTGAAGCGCTTACTATCAGTGGGAATAACGGCCATGGCATGGCTCCTGGCAGCCGTCGCGCAGGCACAGATACCCGGTATGCGCAAGTACACGCAGATGGATGGATTCACGGCATCTACCGGATACAATTTCGACCAGGACGAACGCGGATGCCTGTGGCTGGGTACGGACAACGGTGGGATGTCCTTCGATGGAAAGCGCTTTGTTCCTGCATTGGGCGCACACAGTCTTCCCGATGACGAGATTCTGGATTGCCGGTCATTGGGGAACGGCCGCATCGTGCTGACCCCCATCATCAACGATGTGTATTACCTCGACAAGGGGCGACTGGTGACCTCTGCCGAAGACCCGCGTTTAAAAAGCCTGGCGCCCACCCGGCAGAACGTCATTCTGTTCGACCCGGTAACGAGAACATACTGGCTCGCCAATAAAGGAGGCGCCTCAGTGCTGTGCCGCTTTTCCGGCAGCAAGATCGATCTGTTTAAGCCGAGGACCGGTCAGATAAACCTGGTAGCGGCCATCGACAACCGCCTGCTGAGTGAAAAAAGAGATGTGAAGGGGAACTCCTTTATCCAGATATACGACGCCACAACACACCGCATAGGCCCCTGCCTGGATAGTGCCGGGCACCTTGCGGCAGTCAACGAAATACCGTTTTTTCCCGTCTCGAAAAACAGGCAGAGTTACCTGCTCACATATAGCCGGCAGACAGCACAACCGACCATAAATGTCTATCGCTTCAATTCCCGGGCAGGAACCCTGCACCCGGTGATACGGATTCCCGTTCCATTCAGGGAGAATCCTCTGCTTGCTGCAGGAATAGACTCCGATAACGGACTCTGGGCCAGGTATCTCGGGAACGACGGCTACGTTTACCTGGGCAGCGTGCTGGCCCCGGCTCCCGAGCGGGCCGTTGCATTTACGGAGCTCGGTATGGTCAACAGCCAGTTCACGGACAACAACGGCAATATCTGGCTGTCCGCTCAGAACAACGCTCTTTACTTCATCTCCGCCAGGCATTTCAAGAATATCCTGCTTACGGACCGTTTTCCCCTGAAGAAGGAAGTCCCCAAAGGCATTTCCGGCGATGAAGACGGGCATCTGCTCATCGGCTATGCAAACAGCCGGACACTGGCCCGGATATCGGGGGACGATCATAAGATCACCCGGCTGAGCTCCGAATTCAGCGAAGGCTGCCGCAAAATAGTTCCGATCGGCAAGGGCGAATTCATAATATACAACTCGGCGATCGGCATCTACGATATACACGCCAACAGCATCCGCTACTTCAATCCCGAGCCGACGGGGAATTGCAAGGACGCATGCCTTTACAGCAGCGACGGGCTGCTGATCGCGAAGAATACAGGTGTTATTCTGGTGCGCTCATTCAGGTCTCCTTCGAGACGCACCCAAAATATCTTCGACGGCAGGGCGACTGCGGTCTGCCCCCTGGCGGACGGAAGGATCCTGATCGGAACCCCTGGGGGACTGTATCTGAAAAAAGGCCTCGGCGACAGCGCCGTCCCGGCTGCAAACGCCATACTCAGGCAAAGCAATATCACGGATATCGAGGCCTTGCCGGGCGGCCATGCGCTTATAGGCACCAATGCCTATGGCTTGCTGGTGTATACCGCGTCCGGCCAGACCCTGCCCGTCGCCGCGGACGGCCCCAAAAACATCCGTTCCATTTACAGGCAAAACGACAGCACGTATTGGACCGCGACCGACGAAGGGGTCGATTGTTTCGTATTCGGCCCGGACTGGCGCATCCGGAAGTCCAGGAATTATACGTTTTACGACGGGCTTCCGTCAAACAGCTGCACGAGCGTATTTGTGCGGCAGGATACCGCCTATATCGCCACCTCGGAAGGCCTGGGAGTCTTGCTGCTGAAGGATACGTCCGCCAGGATGGCGCCGCCGCGGGTCTACCTGAATGCAGTCTATTCTTCAGACACGGCGATATTGTATCCCGATTCGATGCTCCGCATCAGCAGCAGATCGCGGAACCTGCGCTTTTCCATCAGCGCCGTTTCCTTCGAAAGCCTTGGAAACGTTCAATGCTACTACCGCCTGCTGCCCCAGCAGCCTGAATGGACCCGTACCCCGGATCTTGATGTGCTCTTCCCCAAGCTGTCCCCGGGAGACTATACGTTCGAAGCCTATGCGACCAATGCGCAAGGCATACCCAGCACGGAAAGAATAAAGCTGCGACTGTCGGTCAAGCCTACGTTCTGGCAAAGCATCTACTTCCGGATGGGCATCTTGCTTCTGGCGATTGCGGTTGCGGTAACGGCCATCCGCTGGCTCATCTTGCAGCGCGAGCGAAAGAAGCTGGAGTCGGCACACCAGAAGAGGCAGCTGGCGGAGCTCGAGCTGGAAGCGATCAAAGCGCAGATAAACCCGCATTTCATTCACAACTGTCTTAATTCCATCCAGTATCTTAACTACAAGGCCGACTACGACCAGGCGCAGGAATATCTGAACATCTTCGCGCGCCTGATACGGCTGACGATGCTCTATTCCCGGCGGACGTTCATCACTGTAAGAGAGGAGATCGACTATTTATCCAGCTATCTGCAGCTGGAAAAGCTGCGGTTCAAGGCGCAGCTGCGCTATTTCATACTCGTCGACGAAAACGTGGACGAAGATTGCCGGATCCCGGCCATGCTGATACAACCCTATGTCGAGAACGCGCTGAAGCACGGCATATCGGGCAGCACGGTCGTGGGTATCGTGTCGGTGCGCATCCGGCAGGAAAACGGAAATTTAATCATCGAGATAAAGGACAAGGGACCCGGGTTTGCAAGCACCGGATCCTCCGAGGCATTGGGGATGCGGCTATCCACCAGCCGGGTCCGGTCATACAACGAGTTGTTCAGCCTCGGTATCCAGGTCGAGTTTGCGAACAGGCAGGACAGCACACCTGGTGAAACAGGCGCCATCGTCCGTATTATAATCCCAGTCTTAAAATATGGAGCATACATTCAGAGCAGTGATTATTGACGATGAGCCGGACGGCCGCAATATCGTCGCCCTACTTCTTGGTCAGCTCTTCCCGCAGGTAAGCCTGGTCGGCGAAGCCAATTCCGTGGCGACCGGGATCGCCCTGGTGCGCGACGGCGCGCCCGACCTGATATTCCTGGACATACGGATGCCGGACGGCACCGCTTTCGACCTGCTGAAGGCTTGCGGGCCTCTGCAGGCGAAGGTGATCTTCATCACGGCTTACGACCATTATGCCATCCAGGCCATCAAGGCTTCCGTCGCGGATTATCTGCTCAAGCCCCTCAATAAGCAGGAGTTCGCCGACACCGTCACCCGGGTGATCCAATTGGAGCGGCAGCCCGATGCCGGAGCATTGCTTCCTCAATTGCTTGAGGAGATCCGGAAAATGTCCGGTGTCCGAAAGGTACGCATACCTACGGTGCATGGATTCAGCCTTGCAAACGCCGACGACATCCTGCGCTGCGAGGCCTCGGGCAATTACACCATCGTCTTTTTCAAAGACCACCATGAGATGACATCGCGGAGCCTGGGAGAATACGAGGAGGAGCTTAGCCTGCTGGGATTCGTACGGATCCATCACAAGCACCTGGTAAATATCAATCACATAAAAGAGTACAACAAAGGAAAAAACGGCGGCGGCTATGTGACCATTCTCGGTCGCCCCGAGCAGCTGGAAGTATCGGCCAGGAAGAAGCCGCTGCTGCTGCGGGCGATCGGCAGATGATTGCGGTTATATACCTCCGCCGGGATGTGTTGGATTCATCCCCTCAGACGAAGAGGGGGTAAGTACTGAAGTCGTGTCCTGTTCGTTTTTGGAGAGAGGCGGGGGCGGGCATAGGCCTTTATAGAGCTACAGCAAGAAAAGCTCCGGAAGCGCCGCCAGGTTCATGTCCCCCTTCGACCCGTGGCTCAGGGTGACAGGAGCCAGGCGGCGCAAGTTCAGCTGTCACTTCCTTACTGATTGCCGCACGGAGCATAAAAGCTGCCGGTGACAGCTCGTTAATCGGTTCTCTTTTCCTGTCATGGAGAGCGCAGGTTCGGGTTCGGGCGAACCGGAGTCGAACCAGGACATGAAAAGCTCCGGAAGCGCCGCCTTTCCATGCCGCCCGTCGACTGCGTTCAGGGTGACATAGAAAGGCGGCGCAAGTTCATCCTGTCACTTCCCTAATGATTGCTGCACGCAGCATAGAATGCTTTGGATGAAAGGAGAAAAAGCAGCGCTATAAATGACGCATAAGAAACGGCTGGCAGCAAACGGGCGAAGCTGATGCGGCTGATATCCGGGCAAGCCGGCGGCATCGTTGCCGGAATAAAAAATAGCCGGAACATTCCGGCTATTTCCCGCTGCTGCACGGAGGGTATCAGGAAACCAGATACAATTGCGAGCAGGTTGTGTCGAGGTGCAGGTAGCAGACCTTTACCGGTTGCGCGGCGCCCCAGCCTTCGATGGTGCTGGTCAGGCTTGCGAGCGCGGCCCTTCCGTTTTTAGTCGTTGAGTCGATGTGATCCTCGGAAACGTAATAAGCGGTGTAAGGCGGGCGCGGGAGATACCAGAGACGGTCTTCGCTGCGGGCGACGCCGATCCGCTTATGGTCCAGGGATACCTGGGTCGGCCCTGTACCGAAGACGTTGATGCCGCGGCCGCCGGATGCGCCGCCGCTGCCCCAAAGCTCCTTGAAGACGTTCTTCGTGTGATTGTTCAGCGAGCCGTTGATATTTGCAAAGCCGCCCGGCATCACCTGGCCCTTGACCAGGTCCGGGCTCCCTTTCGCATTTGACGAGGAAACGGACTGTACAGCTTTGCCGTCGAGGGTGCCGCGGGTGGCCCAGCCCCCGTGCATGATGTTGTACGGGATAACAATCTTCTCCTTCACGCTCTTGTGCCAGATACCGTCATGGAGCCGCGCGACCTTCAGCAGGTTCCAGCGGTTGCGCAGATCGATATTGACCGAGCGGTCTTCCATCGCCTTGTTGATTTCTTCGATCCATTTCTGGGGTGTCAGCCTGGCTTCAGGCATAGAAAGTAATGGCATAGTGATAGGTGTAAAAGTTCTATTAAAGCTAAGGATTATCCCAGGATGCGGCCATAAGAATCGATATCCGGCTTGTACGGATCGATGAAGCCCCGATGGTGTCGATGAGCTGCATATTTCCCCGAGGGACAGGCGGCGCAGCGCCATCTGGTCGGGCTCTACCTAGGTTCGAGCCAAGAAAAAACCTCCGGCATTTTGATCTGCTGAAGGCTTGATTTTGAGAGTGGTGGTAAGCCGGAATCGAACCGGCGACACATGGATTTTCAGGTTGGAGATCACCGGGCGTACAAGTTGACGGATGATTCAGTTACCTGTATACGCCGGGCGCAATACAGCAGGTAAAACTCGTCTATCGCACTAATTCAAATTCCCCTTTTACAATTTCTTCCCTGCCATTCCGCTCCTTGTACTTGCACAGGTAGAAGTAGGTCCCGATGTCCGCCCGGCTGCCGTCCCAGCCGAAGTCCGGCCTGGAGCTGACGAATACCTGCCGGCCCCACCTGTTGTATATCCTGATGCTGTACTCTTCCAGCAACCAGCTATCCTGTACAATTGGGCCGAAAACGTCATTTAAACCGTCGCTATTGGGACTGAACGCATTAGGGAAGGCAATGATCCCCTTGCAGCCAGGGATATAAAGGGTTTCCTTGTGACTCCCGCACTGGTTGTAAATAGTCAGTGTATATGGCCCGGGAGCGTGTATCCTGATCTCGTCAGAGGTAGCCCCGGTATTCCAGGTTTTGCTGAACGCGGAACGATTGTACAGAATCCCGGTCATCAAAACCCCGTTCTTGCATAATGTTGAATCGCCGTAGATGCCCCCGCCGGTTTCCGGAAGTGGGAGAACGGTAATCGTAATACTGTCTAGGCTTGCCCCGCAGCTATTCGAGATCGTGCAGGCATAGAGGCCGGAGGAGGATACCTGTATTGACGCCTGATTGCTTGAAATGGGGTGCCAGGCATAATGATATCCTTGCGGTGCGATCAATACGATCGACGTGCCCGGGCATATCGCCGTGTCCCGTCCCAGCGAAAACGGGAGCGGCATCTGATCAACGGCAATGGGC
>JASLDA010000215.1 GCA_030151745.1 Chitinophagaceae bacterium
AACTGCAGATCCCCAACTCAATACCTCCGATCGATCGCATATGCCACCAGGTCTTCCATGGCCTGCCGGGCGGGCGTTTCGGGGTAGCGGCGCAGGATTTCCAGGGCGGCGTCCTTGTATTCGTGCATACGCCTGGCGGCATAGTCGATACCCCCGGAAGCCTGCACGAGGGCTATCACCTCGTCCACCTTCCTGCGGTCGGTGCTTTGATTCTTCACGATGTAGATGATGCGCCGCCGGGTCGCGGGATCGGCGTTTGTCAGCGTATAAATAAGCGGCAGTGTCATCTTTTTCTCCTTGATGTCTATGCCTGTAGGCTTGCCGATCTGCTCGGCGCCGTAGTCGAACAGATCGTCCTTGATCTGGAAGGCGATGCCTACTTTCTCGCCGAAGAGCCGGAAGGTTTCGGCGACTTCGGGATCGTTGGTGGCGGAGTAGGCTCCGGCGGAGCAGGCCGCGGAGAGCAGGGAAGCCGTTTTGGCGCGGATGATTTCGAAGTAGACTTCCTCCGAAATGTCGAGCCGGCGGGCTTTTTCCATCTGTAGCAGCTCGCCTTCGGACATTTCCCGGACGGCCCGGGAGGTGATCCGCAGGATATTGTAGTCCCCGTGTTCGACCGAGAGCAGGAGGCCTTTGCTGAGCAAGTAATCGCCTACGAGCACAGCGATCTTGTTCTTCCACAAGGCATTGACGGAGAAAAAGTTGCGGCGTACCATGGAGTTGTCCACCACGTCGTCGTGAACGAGCGTCGCGGTATGCAGCAATTCGATCAGGGAAGCGGCCCGGTAAGTAGGCTCGGTTATTTCTCCAGAAATTTTTGCGGATAAAAAGACAAACATTGGCCGCATTTGCTTTCCTTTACGCCGGATAATGAAGCGCATGATCCGGTCCAGCAGGACATTGCTGCCTTTTACGGAGGCGGCGAATTTCTGCTCGAACAGGCTCAGCTCGGGGCCGATGAGGCGAAGGACAGACTGCATAGCCGGCGCAAATGTAGCTATGCAGCGGTGAAGTAAAATACCGGGTTGGGGTGGTGTTGGCACAATGATTTAGAGCGGCATTTCAAAGCGAAACCTCCTGCGAAACAATGTTTTTGTTTTTCTGAGGCTGGCTTTTACCTTTGCCCGCGTTAACCCTGTTTTCACTAAAATTTGTTCATAAACAAACACAAGTATGATTCAGAAAAAGTACCTTTTGCTTGGCGGGCTTTTTGCCTCGCTGGCAGCTGGTCCGGCCTTCGCTCAGGAAAGTAATGCCCCGACTTCCAGCGCGATGTATGGCGCCCGTGATATGACTTATCGCGGTGAAAGCTACGATGTGCTTGACACCAGCTACGTTCCCGGTCGCCGCATGGAGCAGCACCGCAAATTCCTGAACCAC
The DNA here is from genome assembly GCA_030151745.1 of Chitinophagaceae bacterium. Lineage (GTDB taxonomy): Bacteria > Bacteroidota > Bacteroidia > Chitinophagales > Chitinophagaceae > UBA1952. Next base: position 1,381 of record JASLDA010000215.1, read on the forward strand.
CAGACTAATTTTCCGGCTAAGCCCCGCAACATGTGGGAGCTCGGTGTAAGCGGCGGTCTCTACAACATCTCCGGCGACGTGCCGTCCCTGATGCTGTGGCAGAAGGGTGGCTACGGCTTCGGCGCTCACGTTCGCAAGGCGCTCGGATATGTGGGTTCTCTCCGTCTGGATTACAACTACGGAGTCGGAAAGGGCCTGTCGTTCCAACCCTCTACCGGCTATAATTTCAACCCCGCATGGAGCGGCGGCAACGGCGCAGGACCCAACGCAAACCCGAACAACGCCAATTACGGCGGCGCTCCGGTTTTCTACAACTACAAGACCGAAGTACACCAGCTGAACCTGGACGTGATGCTCTCCCTGGGCAACATCCTGTTCCACCGTTCCCGTACCAAGGTTGATCCGTACGTATTCGGCGGTATCGCGGCTAATGCTTACCAGACCTGGATCAACGCTTACGACGCGAATTACAACCACTACGACTTCCAGTCGTACATCAACAGCAAGCCTGGCGATTACTTCGTCTACGCGAACAGGAACAAAATCCGCAAGGATCTGCAGTCTATGATGGATGACAGCTACGAAACAGGCGCCGAAACGGACCGCCAGACTCGTCGCCCGTCGCTGTTCAGCACGAAGAAGCTCTCCTTCGCCACTTCCTTCGGCGCCGGTGTGCAGTTCCGTCTGTCCCGCCGCATCAATCTCTCCCTGGAAGACCGCGTAACGTTCTTCCCGACTACCAACGAAGACCTGCTCGACGGTCAGCGCTGGGATGAGAACACGAACGGCAAGGTTGGTATCGGTGTCCCTTCTCAGAACAAGGACGGTATCAACTACCTGAGCCTGGGCTTCAACTTCAACCTGGGTGGCGGCAGCCGCAACGTAGAGCCGCTCTACTGGCTGAACCCGCTGGACTACAGCTACGGCGAAATGTCCAACCCCCGTCACATGATCCTGCCGGATCCGGTTCTGCCCGATGCTGACGGCGACGGTATCGCCGACCAGTTCGACAAGTGCCCGGGCACTCCTGCCGGTGTAGCTGTTGACAGCCACGGCTGCCCGATGGATACAGACGGTGACGGCGTACCCGACGACCGCGACAAGCAGCTCATCACTCCGACCGAATGCCAGCCTGTTGACGCAGACGGCGTAGGCAAGTGCCC
>JASLDA010000226.1 GCA_030151745.1 Chitinophagaceae bacterium
CAAACTCATTCAGCTCCAGCTCCTTCAGCTCCTTGCTGAGCACCTTAGGCGTGATGTCGGCCAGCTCCTGCTTCAGCTCGCTGAAGCGCCTCGGCCCTTCGGACAGCGCGACGATGATGGGGATCTTCCATTTACCGCTGAGCACATACAGCGTGTCCTGCACGGCCGCGATGCTTTTCGAGCAAGCTTCCTTGGAATGTATTCCACCGTCAAGTGCCATATAAGAGAGTTATACGCGGATAGATGCTTTCATGCAGTATCCAAAAGGATACTGATATCTTTCGGATACTAAAGGTAGATAGTTTTGCCCTGTCAAAAAGCGAACAATACAAGCATGGATCTGATTGAAAAACTGAACTGGCGCTACGGCACCAAGAAAATGACGGGCGAGGCCGTCCCCCCGGAGAAGATCGACCGCATCCTGGAGGCGATCCGGCTTTCGGCTTCCAGCGCCGGGTTGCAGCCGTATAAGGTCATCGTCGTATCCGACCACCTGCTGAAGGGCCGGATCCACGAGCAGGCCTGCCAGCAGCCCCAGGTGGTGGAAGGCTCACACCTGCTGGTGTTTGCCGCCAAGACCAGCCTCGACGCTGCCTATGTGGACTCCTATATGCAGCGCATCGCAGAAGTCCGCGAGGTTCCTCTGGAAAGCCTGCAGCCGTTTTCCGATTCCATCAAGGGCGGGCTGCTGGCCCGCGAAGCTGCCGTGAACGAGGCCTGGGCGGCCCGCCAGGCCTATATCGGGCTCGGCTTCGGGCTCGTAGCCGCAGCGGCCGAAGGCGTGGACAGCTGCGCGATGGAAGGCTTCAACCCGGACCAGATGGACGAGATCCTCGGCCTGAAGGAACAAGGCCTGCACAGTGTTGTGGTCCTGGCCCTGGGCTACCGGGATACGGAAAAGGACTTCCTGGCCGGCGCGAAGAAGGTCCGCCAGTCCCGGGAATCCCTGTTCCTGGAATTCGCCTGATCGCATATCCCATCCCGTACTTGCCGGTTGCCAGCTGCAACCGGCATTTTTTCACTCGGGCCGCACCTTGCCGGCAAGCCGGCGAGCCGGCAGCCCGATCCCAAGAGTAAAAGCCAACTCCTCGTTGTACAATCGATAGGCGGTCTTCGAGAAGCCGAAGGCGGCCGAATTGGCCAGGTCGTATAAAGGCACCAACCCAAATCGATACGAAGCGCCAAGGCTGACCCCAAAGGAAAATCGATAGCGCATGCCGGCAACCAGAGCGAAATCGAGCTTCTGGAGATAGGGATCGTCCTGCCCGTTGTCATCGCCCTTCCCGAAAAGGGTCCTGCCTGCGACGGAGCTTCCGGCGCTGTCCTGTCTCTGGATCGAGGCACTTGCCAGCGCCGAGAAACAGGGGCCTCCATACGCCTCCAGCCCTTTGTAGTCGAGAAAAAGCAGGATAGGCCTGAGATCGATATAGGCGCTCTTAAGCGAGGATCTGTACCGCTGCAGGGTCACGGAATCGAACAGGCCCACATTTGCTCCCCGCGTGCTGAATGCCAGCTCATGCCGTATTCCGAAGTTCCTGCCCATGGGAATCCGCAGGGATATACCCAGGCAATACCGGAGAGCTTGCTTAGGCTTGCCCTCAAATACGAAGCTCCAGTCCTCGCCCCTGATCGTGGAAACGATGAGCCCGCCCTGGATTTCCAAGGCAACGGGACGGCGGTCCTCCGGCAGGCAGCCCTCATCTGCGAAGGGGCCCATCCCGGGCGGCAGCGCATCTGCAGCTGTTTGAAGCCTCGGTTCATTCGACTGCGCGCAGGCAACTGCCGGAAGCGCGGAAAGCAGCGCGGCCGCCCCGATAAGTCGTTTCAAGATTTTCCTGTTCATTGTCATTCCGATTGCCGCGTCAAAAATCCAGGTCCCAGATCCCGGAGGCCCGCTCCAGCTCGACAAGAGCGACCGCGTAGCTGTAAAGCGCCTCGTTATAGCCCTGCTGCACATCGTTGTATGCCCGTTGAGCGATCAGCAGATCGATAAGGCTGCTTTCGCCTCTCCGATAGCTGTATATCTTCCCCGCGAGTATGCGCTCCGCTTCGCCCAGCATATTCTCCCGGTACCGCGCGATCTGCTTTCCTGCAGCTTCATAGTTGAAATGCGCCGCGACGATCTCGTTCCGCACGGTGGCCTCGGCGAGCGCGTAAAGCGTCTCGTTCTGTTCCTGGACATACCTTGCGCTCCGCAATTCTCCCGCATACTTGTTACTGAGTTTGAGAGGGAGGCTGAGCCCGACGCTCGTCTGCGTGAACGAGGGTGTCGGCGCCACGATGTTCGTAACATAGGATGCATAGGTGCAGCCTGCGCTGAGATTGAGATCCGGGCTGCGGTTGGCCCGGGCCAGGCGCAGTTGCTTCCCGGCGACCGTCCGGCCCTGCAGGGCGGCCAAAAGATCGGCCCGGTTGTTCTGAGCCGTTACGATCAGCGTCCCCAGATCATAGCTTCGCTCGAACCGGGCCATGTCGACATCCACGTCCGGCAATGTGTCGATCTGCGCAGCCCCTGCCTGGAGGAGCAACGCGGCCAAGGACGTTTTCCAATCGGCCTCCGCCTGATAAACGGCGTTCAGGATCGTATTCGCCTCGAGCTTGCTCTGCCGCGCATCCGCCTCGCTGACGGCGCCCAGCCTGTGCCGGATACTGTCCGCATAGGCAACGCTATCCATCTTCTGGTAGGCCCGCGCCAGGATCTCAAGAAGTTTTTTCTGCCTGGCCGCGCCGAGATAGGCCTTTGCGGCATCGGCGCGCAGGTTCCTGAAAAAGTCCTGGACCTGGTATTCAGTGAGCTGAAGCCCGCTCCGGGCCAGGTCTATCCTTGCCCTGCGCTTTCCTCCCAGCTCGAGGGTGTAGCCGATGCCGGTACTGAACCCATAGCCCATCTGCATTCTGCGCTGCCCGTTGTCAAAGGCGCCGATATCGATCGTGGGATCCTGGAAGATGCGGGCGCTTTCGATGGACGCCTGCGCGATGCTTATGTTGTACCGCTGCGCTGCGTAGCCCAGGTTGTGCCGGGTTACGGATTTAAGAAAAGGAGTAAAGCGCAGGGGCTGCCGCAGGAACCCCGTATCGACCGGGTACTGCCGGGCCTGCAGCTCGCCCAGGCATGAGATTGCCACCGCCATCGTCACTGCGACGCGCACGACACCCCTGAAGAAACTTTTTGCAGTCATAATAAATACACGGTGAACAATTAGCTTGAGGACGTTTCGCGCTCCTCCCCGCCCCATTTCCCTTCTACGAGATAGTAGATCGCAGGCAATGCAAACAGCGTGATCGCTGTAGCCACCAGCAGGCCATAGACGATTACGGTTGCCAGGGGTCTCTGGACATCCGAGCCGATGCCCGTAGCCAGGGAGGCCGGCAACAGGCCCAGCACCGCCACTGTCGCGGTCATGAGTATCGGCCTGAAGCGGTGCTCGGCGCCTTCTATGACGGCCTGCCTGAGCATATAGCCCTTGTCCCGGCGCAGGCTGTTCATATGCGAGATCATCAGCACGCCGTTCTGAATGGCCACGCCGAAAAGCGCGATGAACCCGACGGCGGACGACACGTTGAGCGTCATGCCGCGCAGGTTGAGCGCCAGCATTCCTCCGAACAAGGCCAGGGGCACGATCCCGAGCAGCATGGAGGCCTGCCTGAGCTTTCCGAAGGCGCCGTAGAGCAGCAGGAACATCACCGCGAGCGCCAGCGGAACGATCACGGAAAGCCGGCTATAGGCGCGTTGCTGATTTTCAAATTGTCCGCCCCAGCTGATACGGTATTTGTCATGATCGTACCTGACCCCGCTCTCCACATCCTGCCGGGCCGTATTCAGGAACGAGCCCAGATCGGATCCCCGCAGGTTCAGCTTCACCGTCAGGTGGCGCTTGTTCATCTCCCTCGTGATCGTGCTTTCTCCCGTTGCCGTGCGGACGGCCGCGACCTGCGAAAGCGGGATCTTAGCCCCGGAGGAGGCGCTCAGCATCAGATCGGCAATTTTATCCGGATTGTCCCGGCTGGCCTCCGTATACCGGCAGATGACGTCGTACACCTTGTTGCCGACGAAGACCTGCGAGACAGCTTTGCCGCCTATGGCCACTTCGATCAGCTCCGAGATATCGCTGACGTTGACGCCATACCGCGCCGCCGCTTCCCGGTCCACGGTTATCTGCAGCTGGGGTAAAGGCGGCTCCTGGTCGATCGAGACGTCCGCCGCTCCTTTTACATTCCGGATGACGGCCATCGCCTGCTCGGCGATGCGCCGGGTCTCGGCAAAATCCTCTCCGTATACCTTTACGACCAGCTCGCTGTGCGCCCCGGCTATTTTGTCCATCACGCCGTCGATCATCGGCTGGCTGAATCCTACCGTATAGCCCGGAAGCGCTGCATATTCCCGCGCCAGATCGTTGATCAGGTCCGTCTTCCTGCGGCCCTTCTTCCATTCGCCGTAAGGCTTGAGCCCGATGCTGCATTCGTAGTGCGACGCCGTCCAGGGATCGGTGCCGTCGTCGTTACGGCCGGCCTGCACCATTACGTAAGTGACCTCTCCGTACTTCATGGTACGGCTGCGGAGCGTATCGCTCATCTCGCGGCTCTTCTGCAGCGAAATACCCGGCGGGAGCTGCACCTGCAGCCAGATGGATCCTTCGTCCAGCGGGGGCAGGAAATCCTTGCCTACGAAAAGCGTAAGAATGACCGCTCCGGCAAATACCGCCCCCAGCGGGATAAATACGCTTGCAGGCCGCTGCATGATCGCCCCGATGCGGCGGCCGTACCAGATCGTCAGGCGTTCCAGCCACCTGTTATGGGCGATTTTCCCCGGCTTCCGGTAGATGGCGTATGCCAGTCCGGGAATAAGCAGCAGGGCCACCGCCAGCGCGCCCAGCAAAGCAAAGCCCACGGTAAAGGCCATCGGCGTAAATAGCTTTTTCTCGACCCGCTCAAAAGCGAAGAGCGGCAAGTAGGCCGTGATGATGATGATCGTGGAGAAGAAGATCGGCCGGGCGACGGCCCCGGCACTTTTAGCTATCGCCCCTTCCTCGAACACCTGCTCCGGATGCTGCTCCCGCTGCCTGAGGATCGTCTCCATTATCACGATGGCGCCATCCACGATGATCCCGAAATCGATCGCTCCCAGCGAAAGCAGGTTTGCCGGGATATCTGTCAGCTTCATCAGGATGAATGCGATCAGCAGGGCCAGCGGGATGGTGAGGGCTACGAGAAGGGCTCCCCTCCAGCTTCCGAGAAAAACGATCAGCACGAGGATCACCAGAGCCATCCCCTCCAGCAGGGTATGCGTCACGGTGTCGAGGGTGGTATTGACAAGCGAGGTACGGTCCAGGTAGGCCCGTATCCGCACACCTTTAGGCAGTACGTTCCTGTTCAGGTCGTCGACGGCCTGGTGAATGCCGTCCAATACTCTCGACGGATTCTGACCTTTGAGCAGCAGGACGATGCCCCCAACGCTCTCGGAGTGATTCACCCCGCGGTCCGTGTACCCTAGAATCCCTTTCCGTTCCAGGTTGCCGTACTTCAGCTCGCCGAGATCCTTCAGGAAAACGGGCATGCCGTCCACCGATTTCACGACGACGTTTTCCAGGCCTTCCAGCGTTTTGACCAACCCGATCCCGCGGACCACGTACCCGAGCTCGCCCCGTGTCAATACGCTTCCTCCCGAATTCGCATTGTTGTTGTTGACGGCTGCCTGCACCTCGCCCAGGGAGATATTATATTGCTCCAGCCGCTGCGGATCGATCTCGACCTGGTACTGCGTGGTGAGGCCTCCGAAATTCGTTACGTCGGCGATGCCCGGAACCTGCTTGATGCGGGGAATGATCTGCCATTGCTGCAGATCCGTGAGCTCCCGCAGATCCTGATCGTCGCTCTCGATGATGTACCTGTATATCTCGCCGATCGGCGAGGTGAGGGGATCCAGGCCCGGGACCGCGCCATATGGCAGCGTGATGGAATTGAGCCGCTCCTGGATCCGGGTGCGGGCCCAGTAGTCCTCTATACCGTCTTCGAACACCAGCGTGACCATGCTGAGACCAAACGTGCTTTTGCTCCGCATGACGTGAAGACCGGGCATCCCGTTGATAGCCCGCTCTATCGGAATGGTTATCTGCTGCTCCATTTCCTCTGCGGCAAGGCCCGGGACCTGCGTCACGACCTGGCTGGTGACATCCGCGATGTCCGGATAAGCCTCGATGGACAGCCGGCTCCAGGAATACCAGCCGAACACGCCGAGCAGCATAAATAGTACAGCCAGGAGCCAGCGCCTCTGAACCGCGGTAAAAATCACTTTATTCATAAACGATCAATAGAGATGTGCCGTTGAGATCCCCTTATGCTCAACGCTGTTACTGCAGCAGGAACCCGCCCCCGGTCACAATGGATTCACCAGGCTCAAGCCCGCTTTTGACGACCACCCGCCCGTCCGCAGCGTCGCCCGCGTCGATCCGGCGCTTCATAAACTTGCCCGGCGCGACCTGCACCACTACGACACTTTCATCATTGTGCTGGAAGACGGCGCTTGCAGGCACGAGAATGGCGGGGACCGGCCGTGCGATGAACCGCACCGTCGCGTACATACCTACTTTCAGGCGGCCGTCCCGGTTCGGCGCGGCGATCAGCACCTGCAGGCTGCGCGTGCTTTCATCCAGGATCTGCCCGGTATGACAGACTCGCGCGCGTATGCGCTCTCCGGGATAAGCCGCGACCTCCACCTCGCAATCGTCACCTTCGTTAATGAACCTGATGCTCTTTTCCTTTACCAGCCCTGTTATCCAGACCTTGGAGAGATCCGCGACGGTCCCTACCGGTGCGGAATTGTCGCTGATATACTTTCCTACTACGAGCCGGTTTTCTATAACCTGCCCCTCCAAAGGCGATCTCACCGTCAGCGGCTGCCCCAGGACGATATCTGAGGGGTCTGCGCGGAAGACCTTCAGCCCCTGCAGCGCATTTTCGTATTCCTGGCGCTCCACATCGAATGCCGTCTGAGCCTCCTCCAGGTCTTTCTGCACGCCTACGCCATTGGCCTGCAGGTCCTGCTGCCGCCGCAGCACCTTCCGGGCCTGCTCCAGCTCCGC
>JASLDA010000248.1 GCA_030151745.1 Chitinophagaceae bacterium
GGAGGCCTTTCCCGGCGACGTGGTCGGCCTGTTCGACACCGGCACCTTCAAGATCGGCGATACGCTCACCCAGGGCGAGATCATGCAGTTCACCGGCATCCCGACCTTCTCGCCCGAGATCTTCAAGGAACTGGTGAACAAGGATCCGATGAAGACCAAGCAGCTGGAAAAAGGCATCAGCCAGCTCACGGACGAAGGCGTCGCGCAGCTGTTTACGCAGCACGGCGGCAACCGCAAGGTCATCGGCTGCGTGGGCGAGCTCCAGTTTGAAGTGATCCAGTACCGGCTGCTGCAGGAATATGGCGCGTCCTGCGCTTTCATGCCGCTCAGCTTCTACAAGGCCTGCTGGATCACCGGCGACAAGAAAAAGATCGAGGAGTTCACCCGCTTCAAGCAGGCGAATGTCATGGAGGACAAGGACGGCAACCTCGTATACCTGGCGCAGAGCGAGTGGTTCCTGAACACGGAACGCCAGAACAACCCAGATATCGAGTTCCACTTCACGAGCGAGTTCAAGACGGCGAACGTATAGCTCAATTCACCCGTGAATTCACCTTCGGGAGCATGAAGGGCCGCGATTTTTCGCATTATTTTGCCATCTATCTAAATCCGATGCACAAGTATAAACTCACAGGGATCGCACTGCTGGCCGCCTTAGGCCTGGCCTCCTGCGGTGGAACAGATTCCGGCAGCACAAAGTCATCCAAGAAGGACGATATCCTTTTCGTAAACCTCGATACCACCGTCAACCCGGCGACCGACTTCTTCCAGTACGCGGTCGGCGGCTGGATCAAGCGCACCCAGATCCCCGGGGACGAGACCAGCTGGGGAATCGGCCAGCTCGTGAACGAAGAGCTCTACAAGCGCAAGCTCGCGATCAACGAAGACGCCGCGAAGAAGAATAACCCGAGCGCTATCGAGCGCCAGGTGGGGGACTTCTGGAAAGCCGGCATGGATACGGCGGCTATAGAAAAGGCCGGCATCGCGCCCCTGAAGCCGCTGCTGGACCAGATCCGGGCCGCGAAGTCCAAGCCGGAGCTGATGGCCATCGTCGCAAAGCTGCATACGATGGGCGTGAACGCATTCTTCGGAGAAGGCGTAAGCCAGGACGCGAAAAACAGCGACGCGATGGCATATTACATGAACCAGGGCGGGCTGGGAATGCCGAACCGGGACTACTACTTCAATACAGATGCCCGGACCACCAAGATCCGCGAGACATATCCCGGTTATGTGGCGACGATCGTCCGCCTCGCCGACGGCGTCGACAGCAATGCCGCAGCGCCGCGCGCCAAGGCCATCGTTGCCATGGAAACCAAGCTGGCTGCGGCTTCCCGCAAGCTCGAAGAGCTCCGCGATCCCTACCGCAATTACAATAAAATGGCCCTGGGCCATGTACAGAGCCTCGCTCCGGGTATAGACTGGAAGGCCATGCTGGACGGCATCGGCGTCCAGCACCTGGACACGGTGATCATCGGCCAGCCGGAGTTCTATAAAGCGCTCGACAAGGTTATCGCCGGTACCGACATCAATACGATCAAGGACTACCTCGTGTTCCATACCACGAGCACCTTTGCTCCTTACCTGTCGAAGCCCTTCGTGGATGCAAGCTTCGAGTTCTATTCCGCGACAATCCGAGGTGCGGAGCAGCAGCGCCCCCGCTGGAAGCGCGTGCTGGACGCCGAAGAGCGCACGATCGGCGAGGAAGTCGGCCAGCTTTTCGCCAAGGAATACTTCGACGAGAAGGCCAAGGCGCGCTACAGCGAGATGGTGGAGCGCATCCGCGATGCGTACAAGCTGCGCATCCAGAAGCTGGAGTGGATGAACGACAGCACCAAGGCCAAAGCCCTGCACAAGCTGGCGACTATGAAGAAGAAGGTGGGATACCCGGACAAGTGGAAAGACTTCTCGAAGATGCAGATCGGCAGGAGCTCCTACGCCGAGAACATCATCCATGCGAACGAATGGTGGAACCAGTACAGCATCGACAAGCTCGGCAAGCCGGTGGACCGCGAGGAATGGGATATGACGCCGCAGACGTATAACGCCTACTACAATCCTTCCAATAACGAGATCGTACTGCCCGCGGGCATCTTCACCGTGCCCGGCTATCGGGACGACGAGCTGGACGACGCGCTGGTATATGGCTATGCGGCGGCTTCGACCATCGGCCATGAGATCACGCACGGCTTCGACGACGAAGGCCGCCAGTTCGATGCGGAAGGCAACCTGAAGAACTGGTGGACGAGCTCCGACAGCGCGCAGTTCGCCAAACGCTCCGAAGTGCTGGTGAAGCAGTTCAACGGCATGGTGGCACTGGACAGCCTGCACCTGAACGGCCGCGCGTCCCTTGGTGAAAACCTCGCGGACCTCGGGGGCGTGCTGCTGGGCGTCGACGCATTCAAGCAGACGGAAGCCTATAAGAAGAATGAGACGATCAACGGCCTGACCCCGATGCAGCGCTACTTCCTGGGCTATGCGCTCGGCTGGATGTACCAGATCCGCGACAAGCAGCTGGCTTCGCAGATCCTTACCGATGTGCACGCGCCTGCGAAATACCGTGTCAACGGGCCCTTCCCGAATGTACCGGAGTTCTACCAGGCATTCCACGTGAAGCCGGGCGACAAGATGTATCTGCCCGACAGCGCGCGGGTAGTGCTGTGGTAGTTGCTTCGCTGCGCCGGCTATAAGCGGTGGCTGCGCTCGCAATATGCGGCCGGCGCCGCCCGAGCGCAGCCGTCAAGCACTAAACATAAAAGAGCCGCGACGGATATCCGTCGCGGCTCTTTTTTTACCGGGCTGCCGGTCTTCAGTCGCTATATCCGCTCAGCGCCTGCTCCGCCTCCGCAAATGCCGCGGCATTTCCCGTCAGCAAGGCGAGCCGCTCGATCACGCGCTCCACCAGCGCATCGGGACAGGAAGCGCCGGAGGTGATCATCACCCGCAGCGGCGACCTGGCCGGCAGGTAATCCCGCTCTTCCAGTTCTGCATGGCGATGCAGGTCGAAGTGACGAATCGTTTCGGCGTCCACCAGGCAATCTTCGTGGTTGATGAAATACGTCGGCAACACCATCTCGCAGAGCTCCACGAGATGCGAGGTATTCGAGCTGTTATAGCCCCCGATCACCAATGCCAGGTCCGCCTCTGTCTGCAGCATTCCCTGAACCGCGCTCTGGTTGTCGTTCGTCGCGTAGCAAAGCGTATCGCGGGTATCTGCGAAATGCTGCGCCAGGCTTGCGGCATCCAGGCCGTGATGCCTGACCATCACCGACTTGAGATAGTCGGCGATGCCCTGGGTCTCGCTGGCCAGCATGGTAGTCTGGTTCACTACGCCGATGCGCCGCAGGTCCTTCGCGATGTCGAAGCCCGTCGAATACTGGCCCTTGAATTCTTCATAAAAGCCGGCCGCCGGGAGCTCGCCGGTAATATAGCGGGCCAGCCGCTCCGTCTGCGCCATGTCCTTTACTACGACGGTCGGCGTATGCGCTTCGCTGTGGGAAAAGGTTGCGCGGGTTTCTTCATGCTTGGGCTTGCCGTGCACCACGATCGTATAACCCTCCTTGCCGATCTTCTCCGCCCGGTTCCAGACCTTCTCGACGAAGGGGCAGGTCGTCTCGTAGGTCGTGGGCTCTATGCCCTTTTCCCGGAGCGCGGCCTCCAGCTCCCGCGTGGTGCCGAAGGCCGGGATAATGACGATGTCTTCGGCGTGGAGATCGTCCCAGTTCATGAGCATTCTGCCCCCGGTGTCCATGATGAAGCGCACGCCCATGGCCTGCAGGTCCGCGTTCACGCCCGGGTTATGGATCATTTCGGAAAGCAGGAAGATCCGTTTTCCGGGGTTTTCGCTCACGGCGCGGAAGGCTATCTCAATGGCGTTTTCCACGCCGTAGCAGAAGCCGAAATGCCGCGCGAGGATCACATGCAGGGAACCAAGCTCCAGCACCGTCGGGCTGAAGTCCTTTTTCAGCTTGTCCGCAGCTTTGCGCCCCGCCTTGATGCGGGATATGAGGGGACTGCGGTACTGAACGGGGACATCAAAGGATTTCATTGCGGCAAAGGTCGGAAAGGGCCAGAACTCCGCGAGCGGCAACCGGAAACCTTAGGCATTCCCTTACATTGTCCGCTATTCACTTCCCAAACCGCTCCGTCTCCAATGGAGGTGACACCTTGAGCCCGCCAGATATATAAGGTTTAACTTGTCACCCGGAAAACACCAGGAACAAGCCACCTTAATTAATCCGTAAGATGATAAGAATAAGACCGGCCGGGGTAGACGACATCAGACAAATCCAGGCAGTCAGAAATGCCGTGAAGGAGAACGTCCTTTCCGATCCCGGCCTCGTAACGGATAGAGATTGCGAGGAATTCATAATCCAAAGAGGGAAAGGCTGGGTTTGTGAGATAGGCAATAGAATTGTGGGGTTTTCTATCGTGGACTTGAAAGAAAATAACATCTGGGCCTTGTTCGTCCATCCCGATTTTGACAAACAGGGCATTGGAAGGAAGCTGCAGGACGTGATGCTGGATTGGTATTTCGGGCAGACGACTCAAAACGTCTGGCTGGGGACAGCGCCCGGTACGCGGGCCGAAGCGTTCTACAGAAAATCCGGCTGGACGGAGATCGGAACGCATGGAAAAGGAGAAATCAAATTCGAGATGACCGCCGATAAATGGAAAAGCGGCTCTTCGGATACCGGTGCTGCGAAATAGCCTTTGTCACGCTGTAAGGGACTCCCGGCGCTGCTTGCTTCGGGGCGCTCCGGTCCCTGGATCGGTCCCGGAGGGCGACAGGAAAAGCGGCGCAAGTTCCTTCTGTCAATATATAAGAAAGCCCATCCAATCTTAAAATCCCCGAATTCTCCTCCTAATCCCCTTCTTCGTCCTCGCCGAAGCTTGTCTTCACGATATCGGCCCGGATGCCGCGTGTTTCCCGCAGGTAGCGGGCCAGGGTAGCCGAGAAGCCATGGGTCGCGTAGACGCATTCGGCGCCGGTCGCATCGATGGCGCTCAGCAGGCCGTTCCAGTCGGCATGGTCGCTGAGAACGATCCCGGCATCCGCGTTTTTCCGGCGCCTCGCGCCGCGGACCTGCATCCAGCCGGAGCAGATGCCCAGCGCATAGGGCGTCCAGCGCCGCATCCAGGGAGTATCCACCGCGGAGCCCGGGCAGAGGATCACGCCGTTCCTTACGGAATCCTTGGGCGTATCCCTGGTCAGGTGGTGTATCTGCGGCATATCCGGCCGGACGCGGAGGCAGGCCTGGTGCATATTGTACGTTGCGCCGTGAGCGTAAATACTATAACCATATTGTGAGAGGCCATGCACCAGGCGCTGGCTTTTCCCCAGCGAATAAGCCGATAATACGGAGTTCCTGCCTTTTGCCTGGTTTCCCTGGATCCACCGATGAATGAACGCCATGATCTCCGGCTGCGGTTTCCATTGATAGACCGGCAGCCCAAACGTGCTCTCGGTGATGAAGGTATGGCAGCGCACCGGCTCGAAAGCGCCGCTGATGCCGTCATCCTCGGTCTTGTAATCGCCGCTCACCACCCAGACTTCGCCTTTGTGCTCGACCCGGATCTGCGCCGAGCCGATGATATGGGCCGCCGGGTGCAGGGAAACGGTCACATCCCCGATCTTCCGCCGTTCGCCGTAGGGCATGGTTTCCAGGTCGATCTCCTCGCCGAGCCGGGCTTTCATGAAGAAGTAGCTGTCCTCGTGCGCGAGGTAATGCTTCATGCCCCAGCGGCTGTGGTCGCTGTGCGCGTGCGTAATCACCGCGCGATCCACAGGTTTCCAGGGATCGATGTAAAAGTCCCCGGCATCGCAGTACAGGCCTTCCGGCCTAAATGAAATCAGCCCCATAATGGGGCTGATTCAAATATTGAGCCTTGCTTCGCTGCGCTCGCAATACGCGGTTGCTGTGCTCGCAATACGCGGTTGCTGCGCTCGCAATAAGCGGTTGCTTCGGTCGCGATATGCGCGAGCCGTGATTCTACTGCAGCTCGAAAGTCTCGATGAATTTCGTGGTGAAGTTGCCTTTCCGGAAATCCTCGTTCTTCATCAGCTGCTGGTGGAAGGGGATCGTGGTTTTGACGCCCTCGATCACGTACTCGCTGAGCGCGCGCTCCATGGTGCAGATCGCTTCCTCGCGGGTCTGCGCTACGGCGATGATCTTCGCGATCATGGAATCGTAATACGGGGGGATCGTATAGCCGGCATAGATATGACTGTCTACGCGCACGCCGTGGCCTCCCGGCGTATGCAGCACGGTGATCATGCCCGGGGAGGGGCGGAAATCGTTGTACGGGTCCTCCGCGTTGATCCGGCACTCGATCGCATGCAAGTCCGGCTCGTAGTTGCGGCCCGAGATCTTGATGCCTGCGGCGATCTTGATCTGCTCCTTGATGAGATCGTACTGGATCACTTCTTCCGTCACGCCGTGCTCCACCTGGATACGGGTGTTCATTTCCATGAAGTAGAAGTTCCGGTGCTTGTCGACCAGGAACTCGACGGTACCCACGCTTTCGTAATTGATGGCGGCGGCGGCCTTTATGGCGGCCTCGCCCATTGCCTTACGCAGCTCCGGTGTCATGAAGGGGGAGGGCGATTCCTCTACCAGCTTCTGGTGCCGGCGCTGGATGGAGCAGTCGCGCTCGGAGAGATGGCAGACATTACCGTACTGGTCGCCGGCAACCTGGATCTCGATATGGCGCGGCTCTTCGACGAACTTCTCCATGTAGATGCCGTCGTTCTTGAACGACGCGGCGGCTTCCTGCTTGGCCGTGTTGTAGTTCTTCTCGAGCTCGGCTTCTTCCCAGACGACCCGCATGCCCTTGCCGCCGCCGCCGGCCGTCGCTTTCAGGATGATCGGGTAGCCCATGTCCTTCGCCATGGCCTTCGCCTCGCCCACGCTTTCCAGCAGGGCCTTGGAGCCCGGAATGCATGGCACGCCGGCCGCGATCATGGTTTCCTTGGCCGTCATCTTGTCGCCCATCTTGCGGATCATCTCCGGGGTGGGGCCGATGAACTTGATATTGTATTGCGCACAGATCTCCGCGAAGTTGGCGTTCTCCGCCAGGAAGCCGTAGCCGGGATGAATGGCATCGGCATTGGTGATCTCAGCCGCTGCCATGATGCGGGGAATGTTCAGGTACGAATCTCCGCTCTGGGGCTTGCCGATGCATACGGCTTCGTCCGCGAAGCGCACGTGCAGGCTGTCCTTATCCGCTGTCGAATAGACGGCAACGGTCTTGATGCCCATTTCCCGGCAAGTCCGGATCACGCGAAGCGCGATCTCCCCGCGGTTGGCAATGAGGATTTTTTTAAACACTCTTGGAAATTTAAAATGCAAAATTCAAAACTCAAAAGGCCGGATGCACAACCATACATTGCATACGGCACCTTCAGATTCTGAACAGTTATTTACTCTTTGATAAAATGAGAAATGCAAAATTCTCATGCAAGAAGCGGGCTTTTTGCATTGTGAATTTTGCATTTTGCATTCGTCAGGCGGGTTCTACAAGGAACAGCGGCTGATCGTACTCTACCGGAGAAGCGTCGTCGACGAGCACCTTGACGATGCGGCCGTTCACTTCGCTTTCGATCTCGTTGAAAAGCTTCATCGCCTCGATGATGCAGAGTACCTGGCCCTTCTTCACTTCGTCTCCCACGCTGACGTATGCCGGCTTGTCGGGGGACGAGCTGCGGTAGAAAGTACCGATCATCGGGCTCTTGATCTGCTGGCCAGCGGCCGTACCGGAAGCGCTTTCGGCAGCCGGAGCCGCGGAAGCGGCCGGCGCTGCGGCAACCTGCGCCGGAGCTTGCTGGACGGCGGGCAGGGGCTGGGGCATCTGCATGCCGGCCATGGGCATCCTCATATGAAAAGGCAGCTGCTGAGCACCTTCGTGCAGCATCGGCTCTGCGCCCTGCTTGATGGTGATCTGAAAATCCCCATCCTGGATGCTGAGCTCGGAAATGTTGCTCTTGTTGATCGTTTTGATCAGCTCCTGTATTTGTTTGAATTCCATAACGGTCTGTATTCTGGGGCAGCCTCCTTGCTAAATCGGGCTGCCATTGATGGTATTGCTGTTTATTATTCCTTCACGCGCTCTACGTAGGCGCCGGTCTTGGTATCGATACGGATCAGCTCGTCCGCGTCGACGAACAGGGGCACCATCACGGTAGCTCCGGTCTCAACGGTGGCGGGCTTCAGGGTGCGGGTGGCGGTGTCGCCCTTCATGCCGGGCTCGGTATAGGTGATCCGCATCACGACGTTCGGCGGCAGCTCCACATTCATCGGCTGCTCGGTTTCGGTATTCACCAGCACGAAGCAGTCCTGGCCGTCCTTGAACAGCTCGGGGCGGTCGATCATGCTCTCGCCCAGGACAATCTGGTCGAAAGTCGTGTTATCCATGAAATTGTAGCCGCTGTCGTCCTTGTAGAGGAACTGATAGGGGCGGCGCTCTACGCGAACGGGGAAGATATTGTCGCCGGAGTTCCAGGTGTGCTCGATGGAGCGGTTGTTGTCAACGCCCTTGAGCTTGGCCCATACCTTGGCAGCAGCGCGGGCGGTCTTGTTCTGACCAAATTCTACTACGGAATACAGGGCATTATCCAGTTTCAGGATCATACCGTTGCGGATGTCTGCTGTTGTAGCCATAATGCTATACGTGCAATAGTTTAAATTGGCGGCAAATATAGGCCAAAGGGTTTGGGATAGCGCCATCCCGGAACGGGGGATACGGCGATCGGATCAGATTACGCGGCCGGATACGATCAGCCTGCTTACGGGGTTGTTTCCATAGTCGTAGGGGATGAACGCCAGCGAAGGCATGGGGCGGGTGAGGATCAGGTTGGCCAGCTTGCCCGCCGTGACCGTTCCCAGATCCCGGCTCAGCTCCAGGGCCGCCGCGCCGTTCAGGGTGACGGAGTTGATAGCTTCCTCGGGAAGCATCTTCATCTGCGTGCAGGCGATGCTGAGCAGCAGGGGCACGTTCCCGCTGGGGCAGGAGCCCGGGTTATAGTCGGTCGCGAGGCAGACCGGCAGGCCTCCGTCGATCATATCGCGCGCCGGTTGATAATGCATTCCCAGGAAGAAGGCGGCGCCCGGCAGCAGGACGGGCATGGTCTCGGAATTACGAAGGGCCTCTATCTCCTCGGCGCCGACGCATTCCAGATGGTCGACGCTGATCGCCCGGTTGCGGATGCCGGCCTGCACGCCGCCGCTTATATGAAGCTGGTTGGCGTGGATCTTGGGCTTCATGCCATGCTTCCAGCCGGCTTCCAGCAAGCGGTCGGTATCGCCAGGGCTGAAAAATCCCTGCTCGCAGAACACGTCGATATAATCGGCAAGCCCTTCGCCGGCTACGGCCGGCAGCATCTCGTCTATAATAAGGCGTATATAGCCCTCATGGTCTTCGCGGTATTCCGGCGGGTAGGCATGTGCCGCCAGGAAGCTGGCCTTTACGGGGATGGGCAAGGCCTCCTTCAGGCGGCGGACGACGCGCAGCATTTTCAGCTCGGCCCCGGTATTGAGCCCGTAGCCGCTTTTGATCTCGATGGCGCCGGTGCCCTGGGCCATCACCTGCTGCACCCGCCGCAGCGCCTGGTCGTAAAGCTCCGATTCGGACATGCCCTGCAGGCGGGCGGCCGAGTTCAGAATGCCCCCGCCGCGGGCGGCGATCTCCGCATAGCTGAGCCCCTTGAGACGATCGACGAACTCGCCGTCCCGGGGCGCGGCATATACGATATGCGTATGCGAGTCCACCCAGGCCGGGAGCACGCAGCCGCCTACGGCATCGATCGTCTCATCGACCTGCCCCTGGGGAAATTCCTGCATGGCGCCGTAGGAATGGATGCGGTCGCCTTCGATGAGCAACCAGGCATCCTTCAGCTGCCCGATCTCCGCCAGGCGGGCGCCGGCATATACGCGGCGGTTGCGGTCAGGTTCCAGCCCGGCCAGGATGCCGATGTTTTTGATGAGCGTGCGCATGAGCGCGAAATTAAGTCTTGCGCTTCCGCCGATAGCCCCGGTATATGCCAAGTGCTTTTACGTCTCCGCGCTTCTTTGCGCGGAACATTCCCGACACAATCTCACCCGTTCCCGGTTTCGATTTTTGCATTTTGAATTTTGCATTTATAAAGCCTTTAACCCCTGTCCCCGGCGGGGAAACTTACATTTGCGCTCAAGGTGGCTGTTTTAAAAAAGATCCTGAAGATCCTGGGCTGGACGATCGCGACCTTCGCGATCCTGCTGTTCATTTTCTGCGCCTATGTGTGGAACGTAAGCAATATCAATCCGCCGGCGGTGCACGACACGTCGGCCTTGAAGCTGCAGCCCCTGCATGTCGACAGCACGCTGTACACGATCGGCGACAACTGGATCCGCCGCAACGAGTACGGGCTTTACGAGATGTACGTTTCGGGCAAGCCTTTCGAGATGGGCGTGAAGAACGGTAAGCTTGCAGCTCCGCTGATCACCGCGCAGGAGAAAGCCTTCACCGATCAGATACGTGAAATGGTCCCTTCGGAGCGTTACCTGAAATTTCTCCGCTATGTCATCGGCTTCATCAACCGCGGCCTCCCGGCAAACGTGACGGAGGAGTACAAACAGGAGATCTACGGCATCAGCCATGCGGCGGCAGATTCCTTTAAATGGGTAGGCTCGCCATACGCCAGGATCCTGAATTACCATGCGGCGCACGACGTAGGCCACGCCTTGCAGAATATGATGCTGGTAGGCTGCACTTCCTTCGGCGCCTGGGGCGGCAAAACGGCTGGCGGCTCCATGATCCTGGGCCGGAATTTCGACTTCTGGGTAGGGGACGAATTCGCCGTCAACAAGATCGTCGCCTTCTACAAGCCCGAGGCAGGCCATAAATTCATGTTCGTCACCTGGGGCGGCTTCACGGGCGTGGTCTCGGGCATGAACGATGCCGGCCTGACGGTCACTATCAACGCGGCCAAATCCGATATCCCGCTCAACGCGGCAACGCCGGTATCCCTGGTAGCCCGGGAAATGCTCCAGTACGCAGGCAATATAAAGGAAGCGACAGCAGTCGCCCGCCGCAGGAAAATGTTCGTTTCCGAAAGCTTCCTGGTGGGCAGCGCCTCCGACCATAAAGCAGTGCTGATCGAAAAAACGCCGGGGCACCTTGCCGTCTACGATCCGCAGCAGGACCATATCCTCTGCACGAATCATTATCAGAGCGAGGATTACGCGGAGCAGGAGCTGAACAAGGAACAGATGGCCGGCAGCGCCTCCGTCTACAGATACCGGCGATTGCAGGAGCTGCTGGAGCGCAATTATCCGCTTACGCCGGAGAAAACCGCCGCGATCCTCAGGGACCGCGGCGGTCTGCATGATGCCGATATCGGCACCGGCAACGAGAAGGCGGTCAACCAGCTGATCGCGCATCATAGCGTGATCTTCATGCCGGACAGCCTCAGGATGTGGGTCAGCACCGCGCCCTGGCAGCTCGGCACCTATGTCTGCTACGACATGAAAAAGGTCTTCGCGCTGCACGGGCTGCAAAAGGACTCCGCGATCGCGGACAATGGCCGTAACATCGCCCCGGATCCGTTCCTGGCCACGCAGGGCTTCAGCGATTTCCGGAAGTTCCGGCAAAACAAGATGGCGCTGCTGCACAGACAACCCGTCGACACGGCCGTCACCGTTCACAGCAACCCGAATTTCTACGATGCCTACCGGATCGCGGGCGACTATTGCAGGAATCAGGGCTGGTGGGCACCGGCCCGGGACTATTACGCCACGGCCCTTCGCAAGGAAATCGCCACCACCGCCGAGCGCGATGCGATCCGGAAGAAGCTGCGGGAATGCGAGCTCAAGCTCAGATCGTAGCCGGTGGCCGATCAGGACATCTATGTTCTGTCGGGTGCGCAGCACGTACCGGGCAGCAAATTAAATTGGCAGAGCGCTAATCAACTAAGGTCTACTTTCGCGCCCGATGGCAACGGCAGCTCTGGATCTCCGCTTCGAGGCTCTGAAGGCCTGCGTGCTGCTGCCTACCTACAACAACGCCAGGACGCTGGCGGCCGTAATCGACGGCCTGCTCGGGTACACGACGCATATCATCGTCGTCAACGATGGGTCCACGGACACGACCCCGCGTATCCTGGAATCCTATCCGGGACTTAAGCTTATCAGCTACGCTCCGAACAGGGGCAAGGGCATGGCCC
>JASLDA010000257.1 GCA_030151745.1 Chitinophagaceae bacterium
AGTCGGGACTCGGCATTGTTCGCTTTGCAGCCAGTGACAGCGCGTTGACCGGTTCTCTTTTCATGTCCTGGTGAGCGCAGGTTCGGGTTCGGGCGAACCGGAGTCGAACCACGACATGAAAAGCCTTGGAGGCGCTGCCTGGCTTATGCCGCCCTTCGACTGTGCTCAGGGTGACATGAAAGAAAAGCAGTGCAGTTTCTATTGTCACCTCCCTAATGATTCCCATGCGCTGCGTGGTGGCCTAGGATATGTCGAGGGGGCCTCAGTTCATCCGAAGCACGCGCCTGGTAATGCGCTGGCCGCCGACCTGGGTTTCCAGGAAATAGAGCCCGTCCGGCAGATCCCGAGGCACGCCCAGCTCATAGAGACCTCCGCCGGCGCTTTTTACGCTGAGACCGATCGTACGGCCGCCGGGATCATACAGCCTGAATGAAGCAGGCCCCTGGTAGGCGCTGAAAGCGACATGGATGGAAGCGGAAAAAGGATTGGGTCCGAGCCTGAATGCATAGAGCTCCGCGGCTCCGGGAACGCTCAGATAAGGCAGCACGCTCCGGAAATCCGGTATGCCGTATCCGAGCTTGGCCGTAGGCGAGCCATAAAGATGCGAGCAGCGCTGGATCGCGTTGCGAATCACGAATGGCCGCGCTTTGGGATTCGCCTGCAGCAGGCAGGCTGCATATCCCGCAAGCTGGGGCGCGGCGAAGGACGTTCCGTTCTGGTTGTAGATATTGCCGGAAGCATCATAAACGGCCACCGGCTCGCCCAGGAGGCAGACATCCGGCTTGACCCGCCCCGAGCTGTTGGGGCCGGGACTCGAGAAAACGGAGGCCCCGCCGGTCGAATTCACCGACCCGACCGTCAATGCGCTGTCCGCGTCGCCGGGGGAGTCCAGGAAATTCCAGTCGTTATTCCCTTCGTTTCCTGCCGAAGAGACGTAAACGATGCCCTTGCCCACGGCCAGGTTGGCCGCGCGGGCGACATTGGTGGCATGCCCGTCGAGCTCGGCCTTGGTAAAGGCCGCGTCATAGGGCGAAACGAAGATGTTATAGACGATCGATGCGCTGATCACATCCGCGCCCAGGCTATCGGCGCGCTCCATAGCGGCTATCAGGTTGTCGAGCTCATAGATGGCGTCTGTCACGCTGCCGTCTTCGCTGATATAAAGCGCGTAGTCGGCAAGCGGGGCCGCTCCGACATAAGTTCCCGGCCTGTACCCGGCAAGCGTGGAAAGGCAGGCCGTTCCGTGATTGCCGCTTATGAAAACGTTGCCAGTGTTCTGCAGGAAATTATGTGTTTCCAGCAAGCGGCCGGAGCGGCGCATGCTGTCGAAGGCCGGCTGCGAATCCACCCCGGCAAAGCCCTCGTCGATCACGGCGATCAGCTTGCCGCTGCCGTTGAATCCCTGATCGTGCAGGTAGTCGCCGTGAACCAGATCCGTGGCCTGCCAGCTGCTCCCGTAATAGGAAGGGCTGCCGCTGGTCTTGGCCTGTTCCGCGGGGCGGACGACGGGGCTGCCGCCCGGAGCGGAAGGAGCCGCTTTCTGGTGCAGCCCGCCGGGGAAATACCCCACCCATTCGATACTGGAAATAAAGCTCTTGCCGGCCAGGGCATTCTTCTTCGACGAATCGTCGAGCAGGATCACGCATTGGTTCAGCCAGCGGGATCTCGTATGAAAAACGCCGCCGGTCAGCCGGAGCACGGAATCGATATAGGTCTGCGAGACCGGGCGGTCCGTGCTGTCGAGCGGGATATTGAAATTGGCCCTCCGGGCCATGGACCGGCTGCTGAGCCAGGAAGGACTGGCGCTCAGGGGCGGGGCTCCGGCCTTATCCCGGAAGCTGATACGGTAGGCAAACTGCTGCTGCGCATCGCTCCTGCCCGCGCCTGCGGACACAAGAACCAGTACCAGTAAAGCCCGAATCCACTGCTGCATATCTCTCTACCGGACGGCGGAACGCCGCGATTCGTTAGTTGTGATCCGTCGCACGCATCACTACCGAGAAGCCTTTGCGGCAGGCAGTAGCGGCAGTGCCGGGATCGTAGGTCCAGTGCGTGAACTCACGGTAGACCATACCGACATCGTAGCCGTAGACCTCGCGGGAGAAGGTGCGCTCCGCATAGGCATTCGGCATAGTCTCCGGGTTGTTGAGCGAGTCGTTGACCTGATAGACGGTTACCGTATTGTCGAATGTCAGCCGACCGTTGTCGTAGGGCTTGAGGAAATTGACGTACTGGTAGAGCCAGCCGCTGTAGTAGCGGTTCTCTGCATCGTTCGTATCGATGGCGCGGTTGCCGAACCAGGTCTTGCCCTCCAGAACCGGGAATACCATCTTCTCGATCCGGCGGTTGTTCATGACCACTTCCAGGCCATTCTGGGTGGGCGTCACGTAGAATACGGTAGAGACCCTCCAGATACCCGTATCCGCGACACGCTGATGCACGTCGACACGGTAGGAAGGCCGGCCGGAATTATCGGTAAATGTGTCGCTGACAGTGTAGCGCATGTTCAGGTGACGCTCCTTGCGGGTGCAGTCGAAGTCGTTCCAGGTAATGGAATCGACATCATAGATCACCCAGCGGCCGATCTGCAGGGGGTAATATCCGCGGGTTGCTTCGGGATAGAAGCGCGTGGAATCCGTTTCCTTTTTACAGGAGCTCATGTAAACGACGGACAGTACAGCCAACACCAGCAGGACGGGTAAAAACCTTTTGGTCATAATCAGGGATCGCGTTGCGAAGCGTAAATGTAATCCCAAAACATCAAAACGAAAAGCAGGCGAAGCGTATTGTCTTTTCGGGACGCTCTCATTGCAAAGCATTAACCGGCGGAGCAGGTCGGGAATTCATGCAAGAGCGCGTGACACTTAACACACATAAGATTGAATAGCCAAATAACTGAATGGTTGAATCGGCTGGGTCTGCAGTACCGGCATATACAAGTCTATGTCAAGGCTCCACTGCCAATTGCCTATTGCCAATTCAATCCAGCCAAGGCTCCTTTTCCACTGCAAACTCCCCTTGTCAATACCGTATAATTCCCCCTCCGATCACATCGTCGCCTTCGTAGAACACCGCGCTCTGTCCCGGAGCGATACCGGTGACGGCATGAGCGAAGTCCACGCGCACCAGGCCGTTGTCGTTGAACAGGCGGCTTTCCGCTCCGGCATCCCGGTACCGGATCTTGGAAACGGCCTCCATCCCGTCGTCGATCCCAGCGTATTTCACCATGTTCAGTCCGCCGACCCACATATGCGCGGCCTGCAGCTCGTGCGCTTCACCGAGCACGACCGTATTGGTTTCCGGGATGATCTTCGTAACGAACATGGGCTTGCCCAGGGCTATATCCAGTCCCTTGCGCTGCCCGATCGTGTAAAAGGGATACCCGCGGTGCTTCCCGATCCTGGTGCCGTCCGAAAGCACATAATCCCCTCCTTCGACCCTGGCTTCGAGGCCCGGGTCCTGGCGTTTGAGGAATCCGCGGTAGTCGTTGTCCGGCACGAAGCAGATCTCGAAGCTCTCACCCTTTTTCGCCAGCTCGGTATAGCCCATATCTGCGGCGATCTGGCGAACCTCGGTCTTCAGCAGATCGCCCAGCGGGTACAGGCTCCGGGAAAGGCATTCCTGGCCCAGGCCCCAGAGCACATAGCTCTGATCCTTGGTGAGGTCCCTGGCACGGGATAGTACGAAGCGCTCTGCCTCCTCGCGCACCTTCACGTAGTGTCCGGTAGCTATATAGTCGCATCCCAGGGCGTCGGCGCGCTTCAGCAGGGCCGCCCATTTGATATGCGTATTGCAAAGCACGCAGGGGTTCGGCGTACGGCCGGAGAGATACTCGTCGACGAAATTGTTGATTACGAAATCACCGAACTCCTCGCGGATATCCAGCACATAATGCGGGAAGCCGTGCTCCACGGCGGCCTGGCGCGCATCGTTGAACGAGTCCAGGTTGCAGCATCCCGTTTCCTTCTTGCCGCTGGTACCCACGCTGCTGGCATAGTCCCAGGTCTTCATGGTGATACCCACCACTTCATAGCCCTGCTCATGCAGCAGCAGCGCGCTGACGGTACTGTCGATACCCCCGCTCATAGCCACCAGTACCTTTCCGTGCTTGCTCATAAAATTCTTTCCGGGCAGCGGCCCGATCTTATTTAAGCTGCAAAAATACGCCGGTCGCGCCGCAAGCCGCATCGATCCCGGTTACCCATACATAGACCGCTACCTTTGACCGTTATGAAATCCCAGGGCATCACCTTTCCTTCCGGCTCCGCCACCGAATTCCATTTTGAAGCCGAGATGGCTGATCTGCGGCGTCTTGCAAAACCGGAAGACTGCATCGTGATCACCGACGATACCGTGGCGGGGCTGTACGGGGAGCAGCTGAAAGACTACCGCCTGCTGAGCTTCCCCGCCGGGGAAGAGCATAAATCCGTCGAAACGGTTCACCGCCTGAGCGATATGCTGCTGCAGGCCGGCGCCAACCGCAAAACGACCCTGCTGGGTATCGGGGGGGGAGTAGTCACAGACCTCACCGGCTACCTGGCCGCATCGTTCATGCGCGGCGTGAAGGTAGGCTTCGTGCCCACCACCCTGCTGGGGCAGGTAGATGCGGCAGTCGGCGGAAAGAACGGCGTGAACGTAGGCCTGCACAAGAACATGCTGGGCACCATCTGCCAGCCGAGCTTCGTGCTTTTCGACCTGAGCTACCTGAATACGCTGCCGCAGGAACATTGGGCCAACGGCTTCGCCGAGATCATCAAATACGGGTTCATCGCCGATGTGCGCATCCTGAACACCCTGGGAAGCTCCGATATCCCGTATTTCCAAAACCACCTGCCGCAGCTTTCCGAGCTGATCGCCGGCTGCGTAGATGTGAAGAATAAGATCGTCCACGCCGACGAGCGCGAGGATGGGCTCCGCATGATGCTCAATTTCGGCCATACCGCCGGCCATGCGCTGGAAACGCTGTACGGGCTGCATCACGGCCAGGCCGTCGGGCTGGGCATGCGGGTCGCGATGCGGCTTTCGGAGCTGGAGGCAGGCCTGGGGCCGGAAGCGGCAGAACAGCTCCAAACACTGCTGGGGCTATACGGCCTGCCAACGACCATCTCCCTGGATGCCGATAAGGTCCTGAACCTGAT
>JASLDA010000212.1 GCA_030151745.1 Chitinophagaceae bacterium
CTTACCGCGAGCCGGCACGACCAGGTAGCCTTCGAGGTGGGCGGCAAGGGGATCTTCACCAGCCTGCTGCTGGAAGCGCTCAAGGGCGGCGCCGCGGATTTAATGGGCCATATCACACCGGGAAGCATCTACGCCTATATCGACCAAGCTCTCGGCCCCTGGGATCAGCGCCCGGTATTCAAAGCGAATATCAGCCGCTTCGTGCCGCTCCGCACAATCAGTCCCAAGCTGCCTGCGGCCACCCTGAGGACGATCACGGAGTATTTCCCCGAATCCCGGCCGGAATTCCCGCTGGATCCCTCGTACGAGTACACCAATGACCCTTCGGCACCGGCGCCGACCTATACGGTACCGTTTGCCAACGCGGGAAACGTAGCCGTCTTCCAAGCCCTGCAGCAGATGCAGAGCGTCGGGCTGATAACTCCCGTGGACGAAACCCATATGTACTGGGCCGCGATGAACAACAAAAGCTGCCGGCTTACGCCGCTGGGAGAGCACTACCGGCGGCTGGTCGAGAAAAACAAAATCTGAGGCCCGACCAGGGAAATGCCGCACCGGGAAAAACGGAAGTAAAACGGAAAACGCCTGTCGTCGTCGCCGGCTCTCGTTTTCAGATACCTGACTCCCTTCTTACGAAGCACATGCACGGACTGGTGCACCGACGCTCATGAGGTATTTCTTTTCCTGCGGATACTCTTCATATCCGCGGATGTCGCGACCAGGTTACCGGCACCTGCAATTAAACGCCGCCTTAAAAAATAAGATAATGGCCGAATTTGAAATTAAGCAGTCGACGGATAAACAGTATTACTTCCATTTACAAGCTACCGGGAACAATAAGATCATTCTTTCCAGCGAGCGGTATACTACGAAGAGCGCTTGCCGGGAAGGGATCGAGTCTGTAAGAAATAATGCGCCGTACGATTACCGTTATGAAAAGAAGGAATCCTCGAACGGGGAATATTATTTCAATCTCAAAGCCTCCAACGGGCAGGTAATCGGCACAAGCGAAACCTATTCCACCGCTGCCAGCCGGAATAACGGGATCGAGCTTGTAAAGGCGCAGGCCCCGAGGGCAGCAGTCACGGACCTGACCTGATTCGCTCCACGTTGCCGGCTCCGGCAACGTGGATCACCCGGCTCTTGGACACACGACGCTAAGGTCGCGCGCGCCACGATGAAGGCGGCAGCCGGAATCGGATTCAGGTCTAAGAAACCATCCGGCAATCCTCACTTAAAATACTTCAACCAAAATTCAGGCACCTATGAGCGTAAAAAACGCGTCTGCCAGCTTCAAGGCCATAGTCGGTTTCGCTCTGAGCTGTCTTATACTATTAAGTCCTGCCAAAGTCGCAGCACAGGCAAACGCCGGGCTACGACCAATTGCAACGGCCATTGCTGGCAGCACTCAACCCTTCACAACGGCAATTCGCAGTTTCTAACCGCTCACTTCAACCTGTAAAACCAATATAATGGCCTGGAGCTATCACAAACACATCAAAATCATCCCCGGCATCCGACTGAATATCGGCAAGAGCGGTGTCAGGACCACCATAGGCCTGGATATGGCCGGCATCCATCCTGAAGATGCAGGTCCCCCGCCTGCGATCCATTCCATCCCCAAAAACCTCGAAGCCGGAGCCGGGTTTCAGCCCCCCTCCGCTCGCCCCGGCACCGGCGATAATATCTTCAGCGCAGACATCCAGGAAATCACCAGCAAAGGTATGCAGGGCATAAGGGAGGCGATGCAGATGAGCCGCAGGCAGCAGCAGGAGCTGGCTAGGGATCTGGAAGCCGTACGGCGGAAAGTGAGATTCTCCCGGCTGAAGCTGAATATCAGCCACCTGCTGCTCTACGGTATTATCAACAGATCGGTATCGCGGAAGATCCGCGAGGACATCGCCGCGCAGGATGCTGCCATCCTGCAGATCAGCGAGCAGATCAAACGATCGGCGGTCGTGCTGCGCACCGATTTCGAACCGGGCACCCGGGAGCAATACCAACAGGTCATACAGGCCTTCAAGGGGCTGATGGCATCCGAAAAGATCTGGGACGTCACCAGCGCGCATTACCAGGACCGGGTAGCGGCCCGGTCATCGGCAAGCACCCTGGTCAGTAAACGGGAGGTGCGATTTGACCTGCAGGCCCTGCCGGAGCTGTCCTCCGATCCGGATGTGCTGCATTTCCAGAATGCCAACGGCGCCGACCTATACTTCTACCCGGGCTTTGTCGTGATGTATGCTTCGCCGGAAAGCTTTGCGCTGATCGGTCTTGAAGAGCTGATATTCAGCCACGGCGCGGTCAGGTTCACGGAGACCGGCCCCGTACCCGGGGACTCGACGATCATCGACCGGACCTGGACGAAGGTCAACAAGAACGGGACGCCCGACAAACGCTTCAAAAGCAACTATCAGATTCCCATAGTGCGCTATGGCGAGCTGCGGCTGAAAACGGCTTCCGGCCTGCATGAGGAATATGAATGCAGCAACTACGAAGCTACGGAGGCGTTCGGCCTCGCATTCAAGGCATACCAGCGGCATATCCGGATGGTAGCAGGGAACTGATACCTGACCGGTATCGATGCCGCTGCTCAGGCACAAGGCACCGCCTTGCAGTCCCGCGCAGAACGGACGACGATCGGGTATGGATATTGCAGGCCTTCGTCCCTTTGTTCAATACCGCTTGTATCTAAAAAGCCGCCTTCAGCCTGGAGGCGGCTTTATAGGTATAGGCCGTTCTACCGTATCGCCCTTACTCCACCTTCGCCGCCCGCCCCGTAGCCGTCAGGGCCGCGAACACTCCCAGCCCTCCGCTGATATTGGACACAACTTCCCCC
>JASLDA010000291.1 GCA_030151745.1 Chitinophagaceae bacterium
AGGGCCGGCGGAAACAAGATTTCATACTGGTTTTTTTTCGTGTTGGGAATCTGGATTTGGGATCTAAATACAGTGGGGAAGATCTGCAAACCTGCTCTGAATACGTGAATAAACATATTGATCATAAAATATCTATTAACAAAAAACCGTCCTCATGGGACGGTTTTTGAATGCGATTTTAAAATATTGTACAGGTGGATTCAATCTCCGGAGCCGGGATCTGCGAATCTGCCGGGGCAGTCTGATTAACAATTGCCGCGGGCGATCCCCGGCGTTTACTGCCGGTTCATAAGGAAATCCAGCAGCATGCGCAGTCCGTACGCGGTGCCGCCGGCGGACAGGTAGCCCTTCTTCCCGGTACTGAACGACACTCCGGCGATATCGAAGTGCATCCAGGGATAGTCGGTGAAGTGCTGCAGGAACTTGCCCGCGGAGATCGCCCCGCCGGTGGGACCGCCTATGTTCTTGAGATCGGCAAACTCGCTCTTGAGCTGTTCGCCGTACTCGTCCCAGAGGGGGTATTCCATCAGTCGCTCGTATTGGTTCATGCCGCTGTTGCGGAATGCGGCCTTCACTTCTTCCGACGCCGTTCCCATGCAGACGATCCCGTGCTCGCCGACGGCTGCCGACGCCGCGCCGGTCAGCGTTGCAAAATCCGCCACCAGCTCCGGCTCGTAGCGCTTTGCCCAGTGCAGGGCGTCGGCCAGCAGCATCCGGCCTTCGGCGTCCGTATTAAGCACCTCGACCGTCGTGCCGTCGTACATGGTGATGATATCGCCGGGTACGTAGGCATTCTCGCCGGGGCGGTTGTCGGTGGCCGGCACCAGGGCTATCAGGTGCAGGGGCAGCTGCAGCCTGGCGGCGGCCCACATCGCGGCGCTGACCAGCGCGGCGCCGCTCATGTCGCTTTTCATGCGATCCATGGAGTTCGGCGTAGGCTTCAGGGTCAGGCCACCGGTATCGTAGACAACGCCTTTGCCTACCAGCACGATCGGTTTTTGATTGGTCGGGTTTTGGGGCTTGTATTCCATTACCGAGAAGCTCGGCGGGTCGATGGAGCCGCGGTTGACGGCCAGGATGCCGCCCATGCCTTCGCGCTCGATATCGGAGCGGCCCAGGGTCTGCACGGCGAAGCCGGCGTCCTCGCCCAGCTCGCGGATCGCGGCGGCAAGCCCGCCCGCGTTGAGCGCGTTCAGCGGCTCGTTGACCAGGTTCCGGGCACGGAACGCCGCTTCGGTCAGCACATCCAGCACCTCCAGGTCGCGGCTCGTTACGGATGCGGCGCTCAGCCCGATCCGGCGCAGGGGGTGCTCCAGCTTGGCGGAGTCTTTCCGGTACTTGAGAAACTGGTAGCCGGCCAGCGCCAGGCCCTGCGCAAAATGGAAGGCTGCTTTCCCTGATCCGCCGTAGTCGCTGATTTCCACCTGTTCGATCTTCAGGGGCTTCAGTCCTGCCGAAAGCGCGGCTCCGGCCTTGCGCAGCGCTTCGGCGGCAAGGTAGGGTTCCTTTGCGGCCTTCGCCACCTGGATGAAATGGAAGCCGTCGTAAGTATTGAGCGTGATCAGTGTCTGCTCGGCTGCTGCGGCCGCCTGTGCGTACTGCAGCTCGGCCGCGTTCAGATCCAGGCTTTCGAGCGCTTGCTTATCGGAGATGATGCTGACGCGATGGCTGCCAGGGGCAGCCCGTTCAAAAAGATAAAATTCCATGTAGACTCTGATTGCGTTGATATCCGTCAAAACTAGTGCTCTGTCCAGTTAGTGTCCCGCATCCGCTTGTTCCGGGCGGCGACGGCCGAAATCTTTCGGGCTGCTTCCGGTCCGGACAATCCAACGGGTCGGCAAGCCGGCTAACTTTGTCCTGTGTCCCGACAACAACACGGCGGACGGCCCCGGGAGCCGTATACGCTCAAGAAAAGCCTCGGCCAGCATTTCCTGCATGACGAGGCCATGTGCCAGCGCATCGTGGGCGAAGTGGATCGCCGGCCCGGCCTGAATCTCCTGGAAATCGGCCCCGGCGGCGGCGCCATCACGAAATACCTGCTCGAATGGTCCGAGATCAATTATCGCGCCATCGAGATCGACGCGGAGAAGGTGGCATATCTCCGGAAGACCTACCCGTCCATCGCCGGCAAGATCACGGAGGCCGATATCCTACAGGCGAAGGAGCCGTTCGAGTCCCGATTTTCGGTGATAGGCAACTTCCCCTACAACATCTCGTCGCAAATCCTGTTCCGTGTCCTCGACTGGGAGCCCCGGATCGATGAAGTGGTCGGCATGTTCCAGAAGGAAGTGGCCTGGCGCGTAGCCAGCGGACCCGGCTCCCGGGATTACGGTATTCTCTCGGTGCTGATGCAGGCCTATTTCGATGTGGAATATCGCTTCGATGTACCTCCCGAAGCCTTTACGCCTCCGCCGAAAGTCGTGAGCGGGGTGCTCCGGGCGCGCAGCAACGGCAATCCGCACGGTATCGGGGATAAGCGGGCGTTCATGCGCCTGGTCAAGGCTGCTTTCAGCCAGCGCCGCAAGACCCTGCGGAATGCCCTGAAAGGCACGCTGCCGCCTGAGGCCCTGGCCGCGCACCCTTTGATGGGCCAGCGCGCCGAGCAGCTTTCCGTGGGAGAATTCGCGGGGCTTTACCATCAATACATGACCAAGACCAATTGAGCATGAAGGGAACCGTACTGCTCGCGGCGCCGGTGCACCCGGTGCTGCGCGAAGGACTCGCAGCGCAGGGGTACACCCTGCGGGAAGCGCTTGATATCCGCCAGGAAGACGCCCCGGTGCTGATCGGCGACTGCATCGGGGTAGTGACCTCCACCCGGCTGATGCTGGATGCCCCGCTGCTCGATGCGGCTCCCGCCCTGCAATGGATAGGCCGCATGGGCTCGGGGCTCGAGGTGATCGACCTGGACGCCGCCGCAGCGCGTGGAATCGCGGTGGCGAGCTCCCCGGAAGGCAATGCCGACGCCGTGGCCGAGCATGCTTTGGGACTCCTGCTCGGATTGACCAGGCACATCGGCCGCAGCGCCCGGGAAGTACGGCAAGGGGAGTGGCTGCGCGAGGAGAACCGGGGCATAGAGCTGGAAGGCAAGACGTTGGGTATCATCGGCTTCGGGCATACCGGCCGGGCCTTCGCGAAGAAGCTCCGGGGCCTCGGCCCGCGCATCCTGGCCTACGATATCCGCCCCCAGCAAGATGTACCGGATGGAGTTGATATCGCTGAGGATTTGAGTGTTATACATAAAGAGGCAATAATTTTGTCCTTCCATGTGCCTTTTGCGCGGGATACGCATCATTACTTTAACCTGGCTTTTGCAGATCGTATGAGACAGCCCTTTTATCTGCTGAATACTTCAAGAGGAAGCGTGGTGGACACAGCTATACTGCCGCAGCTTCTGAGTCGCGGAAAAGTACTGGGCGCGGGCCTCGACGTATGGGAGCAGGAGCCGGTTTCCCGCATGGATGTTGCGCAGCGTGCCCTGCTCAGAGAGCTGAGCGGGCACCCCGATATGATCGTAACACCGCATATTGCGGGATATACGTATGAAGCACTCTATAAGATGAGTGCCGTGCTTCTCGCAAAAATTGCAGTGTTAACCGATAAATAGCAAAATAGAGATGCTCCTGAGAAAAAATTGTTCGGGTCCATTTGCTGCCCTTTAACAGATTCTTTTATCTTTACCGTCCTAATTGGGACAAATTATTAAATGCAGAATATGACTCGTATGCTACGATTGGGTTTTGTGGCGCTTCTGGTCTGCTTCGTCAATATAGCATTGGCGCAGAATGGTACCCTCAGGGGGAATCTGAAGGACGAACGGGGAAATCCGGTCGTCAATGCTTATGTAGAAGCTACTTTGGGTGGCGTGGTGCAAGGCCGCGAAGTGACAGACTTCGACGGCAATTACACGATACGCCCGCTGAATGGCGGCCGTTACACGATCACATTTAAGTACCAAGGCAAGGAGCTCGTCATTACAGACATCTCCCTGGCAGCAGACCAAATTCGTACCGTCGACGGAACACTGGTGACATCCACCCAGGCAACCAAGGGTGATGTCGTCGTCCGTGCAGTCAAGAAATACGTTGCTCCGCTCATCGACCCCGCCGAGCCCGGCGGCCGTTCCGTGAAGAACGCCGAGCAGATCGAAGCGACCGCCACGCGGAACGCGACCGATATCGCCTCGCTGTCGACGCAGACCTACCAGAATTCCCGCGGCGGTGCGCTGGCGATCGGCGGTGGCCGGACGACCGGCACCAAGGTGATCATCGACGGCGTGCAGCAGAACCCCGGTTCCCAGGCCTTCATCAACCAGGCCCCGGGCTCCGTGGAAGCGATCACCACCTTCTCTTCCGGTGTTCCCGCCCGCTACGGCGACGCCTCCGGCGGTCTGATCACCATCACCACGAAGGGGCCGTCCACCGTTAACCAGGGGAATATCCAGTACGAGCATTCCGTAGACGGATACAACCGCAACGAACTGACCTTCAACCTCAGCGGTCCGCTCATCCGCCGCAAGGACAGCACCGGCAGGCTCCACAACGTGGTTGGCTATACCCTTGCCGCCGATGGTATCTATGCTGCCGATAACGATCCGCAGTATTACAAGCTTCCTTATGTGAAGCCCGATGTCTACAATCGTCTTTATGAGCATCCGCTGACCCTCGTGTCCACCAACGGTATCCAGACCCCGGAATACAGCACCCTGTTCGTACGGGACGGCGATATCGAGTACAAGAAGCGCCGCCAGAACGCGGAATACTACCGCGGCCAGTTCTCCGGCAAGCTTGACTTCAACCTGACCCCGAGCGTTTCAGTCCGCGTAGGCGGTACGTATAACGTGGAGGACGCTCCTTCGTACAGCCGTTATCTCTCGCTGTTCGCTTCCGACGAGTTCCGCCGCACCCTGACTCAGCGCGCCGCCGGCTATGTCCGCCTCACGCAGAAGTTCGGCAGCGGAGTTTCGGATCCGTCCAAGACCAG
>JASLDA010000305.1 GCA_030151745.1 Chitinophagaceae bacterium
GTTGTCCTCGAACCGGCGATGCACGAAGGCGAAGTCGATGAAGGTATTTTCGAAGCGGACGCCGACGCCGGCGGAGAAATCGAGCCGGTAGGCGTTCGGGAGCACGCGGTTGTTGTAGGTGCCGCTCTGGTAGGGATTGCCGTAGTAGCCGAAGCCGCCGCGCAGGAAGAAATTATCCAGCCGGAATTCCACACCGGTGCGGATATTGGACGCAGACCCGTAATAGGTCTTGATCACGTCGTTGATCGCGCGCTCGTAGCGCTGCTCCGCGGCGGAGGCCCCGAATCCGAAATGTGCCGAAGAGTAGTCTACGTACTCGTAGTCTACCGACCAGAAGCCCAGCGAGCCGAACATGACGGTAGCGGATGCGACCGCCCGCCAGGGAGTGGTCAGGGTGTAATCGTAGCGGTTCTCGGCCGCGGTGGCGCTGTTGACGGCACTGCCGGCATAGGCCAGCCCGTAGTTCTCCGTATTCGCGGTCAGGGACATATTGTAAACATCCGTCAGGCTGAACCAGGTCGGGGTGTGAATCGCGAGCCCGAAGCGGAAAGCGTCCGTCGGCTTGAATATCGCGCCGATCTTAAGGTTTAGGCCGGCGCCGCTGGTGCGGAGCTCGTCGCTGAACTGGAAATTATCGAACCGGTTGTTTGTATTGCCGCTGAGATCGTATTCGCTGATCGTCCTGTTGCGGCTGTAGCGCAGGAAGGGAATGCCGAGCGTGCCGCCCAGCATCAGCTTGTCCCGATAGCTGCCGCCGAAGGTCAGCCCGAGCTCCGAGATGCCGCCCCGCTCTTTTACGGCTACGGCCTGGCTGATCGGCTGGTCGGGGGTAGGGTATACGTTGGAGATATAGCCGTTGCCGAAGGTGTCCAGCAGGTAGGATTTATAGCCCAGGTCGCCGACCGAATATACCTGACCGGGGGGCGAGATGCCATTCTGGTTGGCGTCGTTCTCATAGACATACGATGCGGAGGAGCTCGTATTCCGTCCTTCGTAGTAATAATTCCGGGTAAAGTCCGCAAGGCGGGAAATGCCGATACCGAACGCGGAGGTGGTCCAGCCGCTGCGTTGCGCCCGGCGGCCGTTATAGCTTTTGGCAGTGACAAGCCCGAGGTTGCTGAACGAGAAGTGCGCGCCGTTGTCCTTGCCGCCGCCGTCCGTATAGGTGCTGGTCGAGCTGCCGAACATCAGCGAGGGCGAGACGGTTATTTCCCCCCGCCGGTAGATGCCGATGCCTGCGGGGTTCACGGCCAGGGAGCTGTAGTCTCCGCCCACCGAGCCCAGGGCGTTCCCGAAACCGATGGATCTGGCGGTGCCCTGAGGTTGAAGCAAGCTGAAGCGCAGGGCATCGGTTTCATCCTGCGCAGCCGCCCGTTCCACACCGGCCAGGGCCAGCGAGAGCGCTAGGGCAGTTCCATAGCGAAATGGCTTTTTCATAAGGTCAAAATTCAGTCTGCAAATTGATATTATACCCGATAGTCTGCCGGATTTTTTGTCCTGCGTTTCATGCGTGGACGTCGGCGCCCCGGGCCCGATCGAAGTTCCGGCTTCTATAATTATAGGTACCGGGATCGGGTTGAAGTTTAATGCCGGGGCTGTTAGTTTTTGAAAATATTCCTGCCAGCGACAAAAAAAGACCATCACAGTCGTGTCGTGATGGTCTTTGTTATTCTTTTTATTGCTTAGCGCCGGCCGCCACCAAAGCTTCCTCCGCCGCCACCGCCGCGGAATCCGCCACCTCCGCCGCCGCCGAATCCGCCACCGCGGCTTCCACCGAACCCGCCGCCTTCGAAGCTGCGGCCTGCGGGCTCTGCACGCTGGGGTGCGGAGAACGAGCGCGGTGTCTCAAAGCTGCGCGGCTGTACGGCCTGGTTAGGGCTGGCTTGGAAATTGCCGCGGTTGGGCTGGGCTTGCTGGAAGCCGCCGCGGTCGGGCTGTGCCGACTGGAAGACTCCCCGTTGCGGCTGCGATTGCTGGGCCGAGCCGTTCTCCGAAACCGGGCCGCCGTTGAACTGAGCGCGAGTAGGGGCCTCGGCCGGGGTCGCAGTCCCGAAATTCCGGTTCCCGCGGTCGAACGTGGCCTGCTGCTGCATATTGACGACTCCGTTGCGCTCAGTGCCGATATCGCCGCGGGAGATGGCCCGGTCCGGAGCATTCAGGCCCTGGCCGCCCCCGGAATTCGGCGTGCGCAGTCCGTCGATCAGCGGGTTGCGGCCGCGGTTGATCGGGCTGAGCGTATTGCCGCGCATCAGGTTGTTGCGGTTGGCGTTCATGCTGTAGCGGGGGCCGTAGGAAATATTGCGATAGCCGTAATTGTTGTACAGCCCTGCGTAATAGCTGTTCCAGTAGCCTCCGTAGTAGCCGCCGTAAAAACCGCCCCAGCCGCCGCCCCAGGCATAGCCGGGGTAGAAGTAGCTGTTGAAGCCGCCGTAGCCGTACCAGGTATTCCAGCCCCAGTACGAGGACCAGTACGGCCCTGCGCCGAAGGAAATTCCGATGCCGGGAGACATCCAGGGACACCAGCCCCAGTAAGGATCTACCCAATACGGGTTGTACCAGTACGGATTGTAGAAGCTGCTCCAGTAAGGCCGGTTATAGAACGGCGTATTGAAGCGGCTGAACTGCGTCGCGTAGGAGAAATCGTCGTCGTAGTCGATATAGTCCGGGTCGTAATTGCCGGACGCGGCGCTGTTATCCGAAGTGTAGCTGGGCGCCTGGTTCTGCTGCGGAGTATAGCTCGCCTGGGTCTGCTGATCCTGGGCTTTGCGGCGCTCCCGGGCTGCAGCCGCTTGCTCCTCCGCCGCCTGCTTGCTGTTGTAGTAAATATCGTCGTCGTAAACGCGTTTGCTCTGGGCCGATGCCACGTCAGCCCCGGCTGTAGCAAGCGCGATCAGACCTATGGTGAGAAGGCGTTTCATCTTGATTGATTTAGCTGCGGTTTGCCCTGTGAAATTAATACTTTTGCGCGCCTCGCGCCTTATCATCTTACTACAAAAATCGGGCAGGGAAAATTATGAGCAATGTTTTAACATCCCGTTCTGAAAACTATTCCGAATGGTATAACGATCTCATCCTCAAAGGCGGGCTAGCCGACTATTCGGCCGTTCGCGGATGCATGGTCATCAAGCCGTATGGCTTCGGGCTCTGGGAGAACATGCGCGATGTCCTGGACCGGATGTTCAAGGAGACGGGTCATCAGAATGCCTATTTTCCCCTGTTCGTGCCCAAAAGCCTGTTCGAAGCGGAGGAAAAAAATGCCGAAGGCTTCGCCAAGGAGTGCGCCGTCGTGACGCATTACCGTCTCAAAGGGGATCCGGAGGCCAAGGGCAAGCTGATCGTCGACCCCGAAGCCCGGCTGGAAGAGGAGCTGGTCGTCCGCCCGACCTCGGAGGCGATTATCTGGAATACGTATAAGAACTGGATCCAGAGCTACCGCGACCTGCCGCTGCTGATCAACCAATGGGCGAACGTGGTGCGCTGGGAAATGCGGACCCGCCTCTTCCTGCGCACCGCGGAGTTCCTGTGGCAGGAAGGCCATACCGCGCATGCCAGCGCCGAGGAAGCGATTGCCGAGACCCGCCAGATGCTGGACGTATACGCGACTTTCGCCGAGGAGTATATGGCTATGCCCGTGATCCGCGGCGTGAAGTCCGCCAACGAGCGGTTCGCCGGCGCCGACGACACCTACACCATCGAGGCCATGATGCAGGACGGGAAGGCCCTGCAGGCAGGTACCTCGCATTTCCTCGGCCAGAATTTCGCCAAGGCCTTCGACGTGAAGTTCGCCGACCGAGACAATAAGCTCGAATACGTTTGGGCATCGTCCTGGGGCGTGAGCACCCGGCTCATCGGCGCCCTGGTGATGACGCACAGCGACGACAAGGGCCTGGTGCTGCCGCCGAAGCTGGCGCCGGTCCAGGTGGTGATCGTCCCCATCTACAAGGGGCCTGATTCCAAGACGGCTATCGACGGCCGTGTCGCGGAGATCATGAAGGAGCTGCGCGCCGCCGGCATCCGCGTCAAGTTCGATAACGACGATACCTCGCGTCCGGGCTGGAAATTTGCCGAGCACGAGCTCAAGGGCGTGCCGGTGCGCATCGCGCTCGGCGCGCGGGACCTGGAGAACGGGGTTGCCGAGATCGCCCGCCGCGACAGCGGGGAGAAGAGCTCCGTATCCCTGGAAGGCCTGGCCGCGCATGTCCAGGCGCTGCTGCAGGAGATCCACGAATCCCTGTTCAACCGCGCGCTGAAGCTGCGCGAGGAAAATACGCACAAGGTGGACACCTGGGAAGAATTCAGGGACACCATAGAGAACAGGCCCGGGTTTATCCTCGCGCATTGGGACGGCACTTCCGAGACCGAGGAGAAGATCAAGGAAGATACCAAGGCTACGATCCGCTGCATTCCCCTGGATGCTCCGGAGGAAGCCGGGGTCTGCGTGTTCAGCGGCCGGCCGAGCACGAAGCGGGTGCTGTTTGCCCGGGCGTACTGATACTTGGTTGAATGGGATGCATAGCAGCTTAGCATAACCGGAATCGTTTGAAGCGCCGGCAACTCCCTAAAGTTGCCGGCGCTTCCTTTTGTCAGATCATATTAAAACCGATCGGAAGCCGCATTGGATCCTGCCTTCCGGCATCGTTCGGCATTGGAGGAGCGGTGATCCCTGGAACAATAATGAGGCACCGTAGTTCCTCAGATCTGGGCCTGGTCGTACATGCTTTCGATATAGCTGCCGAATTTCTGCTCGATGACCTTGCGGCGCATGCTGAGCTTCGGTGTCAGCTCGCCGGTGTTGATCGTCCATTCGGCAGGCAGCAGCTCGAATTTCTTGATCTGCTCGTAATTGCTGAAATGCTTGTTGTATTTATCCAGCTCCGCGCGGATAAGCGAATTGAGCTCCGGCATTTTGATCAGCGCCTCGTTCGATGCGGGGGCGGTGACCTGCTGTTTGTCCAGCAGCGCCTTGCGCACATTGGCGAAGGCCGGGACGATCAGCGCGGATACGAACTTGCGGCCGTTGCCGATAACGATGATCTGCTCGATATAGGGACTCTGGCGCATAGCGTTTTCTAGCACCTGGGGAGCCACGTATTTGCCGCCGGAGGTCTTGAACATTTCCTTCTTGCGGTCGGTGATCTTCAGGAAACGCCCCTCGACCCACTGACCGATATCCCCGGTATGGAACCAGCCGTCCTGCATCACCTCGGCGGTCATGTCCGGGCGCTTGTAATAACCCATCATTACGTTCGGGCCCTTGGTGAGGATCTCCCCGTCTTCCGCGATCTTCACTTCCACATTCCGGATCACCGGCCCGATGGTCCCGATGCGGCGGCCTTCGCTTTCATAAAGATTCACCGAGATCACCGGCGAGGTCTCCGTAAGGCCGTAGCCTTCCATGATGACGATGCCGGCTGCGCTGAAGATGCGGATGAGCCGTTCCTGGG
The DNA here is from genome assembly GCA_030151745.1 of Chitinophagaceae bacterium. Taxonomy (GTDB): domain Bacteria; phylum Bacteroidota; class Bacteroidia; order Chitinophagales; family Chitinophagaceae; genus UBA1952. Next base: position 5,445 of record JASLDA010000305.1, read on the forward strand.
CGGCTGCGGAACCGGTCACGATGGCCTTTACATTGCCGCCGAGCGCTTCCCGCCATTTGGAGAAGACCAGCTTGTTGGCAATGGCGAGCTGGGCGCGGAACCAGAGGCTGCCCTTGTTGATGTTGTCGTAGCGCTTGCCCAGGTTCAGCGCCCAGAAGAACAGCTGCTTCTTGATACCCGTCAGCTCGGAGGCCCGGCTCAGGATACGCTCGTAGACTTTTTCCAGCAGGCGGGGCACCGTACAGAAGACCATGGGCTTTACCTCGCGGAGGTTGTCGCCGATGGTATCCATGCTTTCCGCATACCAGATGGAAAGCCCGCCGTGGATGTAGATATTGGTGACCATCCGCTCGAAAATATGGTTGAGCGGGAGGAAGGACAGGGCGCGTTCCCCCTTCTTTGCGAAGGTGAAGGCCGGCATGCTGTCCTTGACGTTGTGAACGACATTGTCGTGGCTGAGCATGACGCCTTTCGGCGCGCCCGTGGTGCCGGAGGTATAGATGATCGTCGCGAGGGTAGCGCCCTTGATGCGGCTGACGACACTTTCATCCGGCGCGGTTTTGGCGCTCCGCAGCGTTTTCCAGCTGGTGACGCCCGGGATATCGTCGAAGGAGAAAACGGTTACCGGCCAGGGCATCTCGTCCAGCACCGGCTTATAGCGGCTGTACAATTCCTCCGTCGCGATAAAGATCTTGCGCACGCTGGCGTCCGCAAGCACGAAGGCGAGCTCATCCGGAGCGATGGTCGGGTATATGGGCGTGAGAACGGCCCCGGTAAGCTGCACGGCGAGGTCGGTCATGATCCATTCCGGCCGGTTGGCAGAGATGATGGCGATCTTTTCCTGCGCTTCGGGCTCGAGCACGGCATTGTCGATACCGTGCTCGAGCAACGCGTTGGACATGCTGCAGGCCGTTTCCCAGACCTCGCGGACGGAATATTCCCGCCAGCTACCGGATTCCTTGGCCGCCAGCAGGGATTGATCCGGTGCCGCGTCGTAGCGGGCTTTAACGATATCGAAAAGGCGCTCAATCATGCTTATGCCAAACGGACGTCAAAGGGTGAATCGAGGGAGCCGCTGCGCCTCGTTGCAGTCTGCAGCACAGCGCGGAAGCCCGGCGGTTACGCGTCCATTCGGTATTAAATGTAACAAAGCTTTGCCTGAAAAAATGCAAAAATGGTTGCCCGCCGATTCCCTAATTTGCTGCGTTCATGAGTCAGTCATCCGAGCTTCTGATCGCAGGCCTGATGCCCCTTCCGCTTAAAGACCGGCTGGACGCGCGGGGCTCGGATCTGTGGAGGCGCGAGCTGCGGTTCGCAGCCGGCGAGAAGATCTTCGTGCAGGCGCCTTCGGGGACAGGGAAAACGACCCTGGTCCATATCTTGTACGGATTGCGGAGCGATCACGAGGGCGAAGTGCGCTGGGAGGGGAAAACACTAGCCGCTATGGACCCGGAGGAGCTCGCAGCGCTGCGCCGGAGCCGCGTCAGCGTGATCTTTCAGGACCTGCGCCTGTTTCCCGCGCTGACGGCATGGGAAAATCTGGAGATCAAGCGGGCGCTGACCGATGCCGTGCCGCAGGAGCGGGTGCGCGAATGGATGAGCGAGCTGGGAATTGCCGATCGCGCGGAACGGCCTGCGTCGACCTTGTCCTACGGCGAGCAGCAGCGGCTTGCGATCATCCGGGCGTTGGCGCAGCCCTTCGGCTGGCTCCTGATGGATGAGCCGTTCAGCCATCTGGACGCTGCCAATACCCGCCGCGCCGCGGCGCTCATCGCCGGGGTCGTCGCGGAAAGGCAGGCGTCGTTCCTGATCGCGGACCTGGACGACAACGACTATTTCGATTACGATAAAAAAATCCGGCTGTGATGGCGCCCGCCGCGCACCTGCTTAAGAAGCTGCTGTTCCAGGGACGCCCGGGGAAACGCATGTGGGCGGCACTGGCGGCCATCGCAACGGGCTTTGCGCTATTGCTGATCGCCGTGCTGATCTGGTGGAACTTCCGGCTGGTCCTGGCGGGCAAGGCGTCCGACGACAGCCTCGGCAGCACGTTCCTGACCGTGAGCAAGCGCGTGACGAACGCGAACATGGGCCGGCCGGAGCTGACAGTCTTTTCCGCAGCCGAGATCGATGCGCTGCGCAAGGCGCCGGAGGTGCAGGACCTGGGTATCGTGCAGGCGGTGCGGCCGAAGGCGTTCATGAGCATCAGCATCGCGCCGGGCGCCGGCATGTCGACGATCATGGTGCTGGAATCCGTGCCGGACCGCTTCATGGATGTGAAAGCGGCCGGCGCCTGGGGCTGGAAGCCCGGCAGCCCCGATGTGCCGGTCATCTTATCGTCCTCGTTCCTGAGCCTGTACAACTATGCATTTGCGCCAAGCCAGGGCCTGCCGCAGCTTTCCGAGGAAAGCATCCGCATGATCCCGCTCCGGCTGGAGATCGGCGGCGAAGCCAATGCCCGGAACTTCTCGGCGCATATCGTCGGGTTCTCCGACCGCATTACCTCAGTCCTGGTGCCGGAATCGTTCGTGAATGAGATGAACGCCGGTGGCGGCGAAAATCCCGTGTCCCGCGTGATTCTGCGGGTGAAGGATCCATCCTCGCCGGAGTTCGCGTCGTTCCTGGACACCCGGGGATACGTGACGAACTCGGAGATGCTGCGCTGGAGCCGGATGCGGGCCGTCGTTCAGTCGGTTGCGCTGGTGACCGGCGTGTTTGCGGTCGTGCTGCTCGGGATCAGCCTGCTCGTGTTCGTGCTGTTCATCGAGCTGACTGTGGCGCGGGCGAAAGAGTCCGTAAGTCTTTTGCTGCAATTGGGCTACTCGCCGGATATGCTGCGGAGCTTCCTGATGAGGCGATTTATGCCGCTGCTCGGCGGAGCGGTGTCGATTGCGATCGTAGCCGCGCTCGTGGCGCAGCTCCTTGCCCGCCTGGAAGCCGTCGGCGCCGGGCTGCACCTGCCTGCCGTGCCCGGCTGGCCGTTCTGGACCTGCGTGGGACTGGTCATGGCGTTGCTGGTATTCCAATTGAGGAAGGCCGTGAAAGGGGCTTTGGCCAGGTAAGGCACTTATATCGGGCACTGTTCAGTCTTGTCCGTTTATTGATCCGGCACACGCTTCTGCGAGCGATGTGTCCCGGCAAAATCGGCGACGGCCGGTATAGCGTTCTCTGCGTGAAAACGCTTTCCCGACATAAGCTGCGCAAAAGCATGTCAACGCAGGTCAATGAACTTACGGGGCTTGCGGCTGCCTTCGGGGAACAGCATCTGCTGCAGCTCGGATTTCGAGTGATAGCGCAGCTCGGGCACTACGCGCAGCCTGGACTGCAGCATCGGCTTCAGCTGCGCTTCGCAGGCGTCGACCGGCATGTCCGTATGGATATGGAGGCGGAGCTCGTCGGTGCCGGCAGTATTGCTGAACACTTCTATGATGGCATCCGTCACGAACCGCGCTTCGTTCAGCATATCGAAGATCGCCGGCGGGTAGATGGTGGTGCCGCGGTACTTGATCATCTGGCCTTTCCGGCCGACCACCGGGCCCAGCCGCTTCGACCTGCGGCCGCAGCTGCAGGGCTCCGCGTGCAATGCGGCTATGTCCCCGGTCCTGTAGCGCAACAGGGGCATGGCCTCCACGCCGAGGGTGGTCACCACGACTTCGCCCGGGTTGCCGTCCGGGACCAGGTTCCCCTCGTCGTCGACGATCTCTACATAGACCAGGTCCGGCTGGAGGTGGCCGCCGCGGCCGGTTCCGCATTCGGTAAAGGCCGTCTGCAGCTCGGTCGCCGCATAGGTGCTGAACAGCCGCAGACCGGGCCAGGCTTCGGCGATCTGGCTGCCCAGGGTGTTCAGGCTGAAATCCTCGTTCCGCAGGCTTTCGCCGATGCAGAGCGCGCGGCTGATCGAGCTTTCCGCAGGATCGAGGCCCCTGGCCCTCGCCTGGGCCGCCATTGCCAGCAGGAACGAGGGTACGACCACGATGCCGGTGCTGCCGAGACGTTCCGCCGTTTCCAGTTGCTGCAGCGGTAGCCCGGGGCCAGTGCGCACGGAGGCGGCTCCCAGCTCACGCAGCCCGCTGTAGTAAGCCATGCCGGCCATGAACTGCCGGTCCAGGGTGAGCGCCAGCTGGAACAGATCGCCGGGGCCGGCCTCCAGGCTGCGGAACGACTGCGCCTCGTTGTAGGCGAGCCGCCGGAGATCGCCTTCCGTCAGCGCGATGGAAACCGGCTTGCCCATGGTCCCGGAGGTCGCGGTGTACTCGCGGATCTGATCCCGGGACACGCAGAGAAAGTCCATGTTGCGCAGTTGCAGGTCGTCCTTGCTTGTGAAGGGCAGGGCTCCGAGGGCGGCCCGGTCTGGCACCCCGGACGGAAAACCTTCGAGCTTTTCCCTGTAATACGGCGAGCGTTCCGATAAATAACAGAGCAAGGCCTCGATAGCGCGAAGCCCTTGCTCTTCCTGGATCTTCGGTTCGGCAAAAGCAAGCTGCGGGTTGAATTCCATGGGTGCTGCGAATTTAGGCAAGCGGAATTGCCCGGTCCGGCTGCCGGTTGGATGAAGTTGGATGGGGTTGATGAAGTTCGATACTGCTCGTCGTCGTGATACCGGCCAGGCGAGATATGCAGGCGGTGAAATAGGATGCGGGGGCATTGCAGCCGCTGTGTTTCCCGACGAACCTTATCCAACCATTCCAATTTTATCAAACTCCATCCGAGCCGCCTGCACGCCGCCTATACAGCTATAGCCGCGGGACCGTAACAAATTCGTTCAGATTTGCCGAACCTGCGTAACTTCGCGCATGGCAGCAAACTCTAAGTTTTATGGCGAGGGCCTTACGTTCGACGACGTGCTTCTCGTTCCCGCTTACTCCGAAGTCCTTCCGCGCGAGGTAAGCATCTCCACCCAACTTACGAAAGATATCCGGCTCGAGATCCCCATGGTCTCCGCTGCGATGGATACCGTGACCGAAGCCCGCCTGGCCATAGCCCTGGCCCGCGAAGGCGGTATCGGTATGCTGCATAAGAATATGAGCATCGAGCGCCAGGCCGAAGAGGTCCGCAGCGTGAAGCGCTCCGAAAGCGGCATTATCCTCGACCCCATCACCCTGTCTCCGGAAGCTTCCGTCGCCGAGGCCCGCCGCCTGATGCGCGACAACCGCATTTCCGGCATTCCCATCGTCGATACCGACAACAAGCTGGTCGGCATTCTCACTAACCGCGACATGCGCTTCGAGAAGACCACGGCTAAGGCGGTGAAGGAGATCATGACCCGGGAGAACCTCATTACGGCGCCGGAAGGCACCAGCATGAAGGACGCCGAGAGCATTCTCGAACAATACAAGATCGAAAAGCTGCCGATCACCGATAAGAGCGGCCGGCTCGCAGGACTGATCACCTTCCGCGATATCCAGCACCTGAAGAAGCATCCGAATGCCGCCAAGGACAGCAAGGGCCGCCTGCTGGTCGGCGCGGCCGTCGGCATTACCGGCGATACCATGAACCGCGTCGAAGCGCTGAAGGCCGCCGGTGTGGACGTCATCACGCTCGACTCCGCCCACGGTCACAGCCGCGGCGTGATCGAAATGGTGAGAAAAGTGAAAGACGCGTTCAAGGATATGAGCCTGATCGCCGGCAACGTAGCTACCAAGGCCGGCGCGCTGGCCCTGGCCGAAGCGGGCGCGGACGCCGTCAAGATCGGCGTAGGGCCGGGCTCCATCTGCACTACCCGCGTGGTGACCGGAGCCGGCGCCCCGCAGCTCACGGCCATCATCGAAGCTTCCGAAGCCCTCAGGAAATTGGGCGTCCCCGTGATCGCCGACGGAGGCATCCGCTACACCGGCGATATGGTGAAGGCCATCGCAGCCGGTGCCTCCTGCATCATGGCCGGCTCCATCTTCGCCGGTACGGAGGAAAGCCCGGGCGAGACCATTATTTACGAAGGCCGGAAGTTCAAGAGCTACCGCGGCATGGGCTCCGTCGAGGCCATGAAGGAAGGCTCTTCGGACCGCTACTTCCAGGACGTCGAAACAGATATCAAGAAGCTGGTTCCGGAAGGCATCGTGGGCCGGGTTCCGTACAAGGGAACGCTCAACGAGATCGTGCAGCAGTTCATCGGCGGCCTGCGTGCCGGCATGGGCTACTGCGGCGCCAAGGACGTTCCGACACTCCAGAGCGATGCGCAGTTCATCCGCATTACCGCGGCGTCTATGGCGGAGAGCCATCCGCACGACGTAGTGATCACGAAGGAAGCCCCGAATTACTCCCGCTAGTGCAGCGCCAGGTTAAATTTTCAGCAAAGTGATCAAGGTGTCACCTCCATTGGAGGTGTCACCTTGTATCGTATAGAGCAATCCACCCGGAAAACGATGTATGAAAGCAGGTCATAAGCATTTATCGACGCTGGATTCGCTCCGGGGCTTTGCCGCGCTGAGCGTATGCCTGTTTCATTATAGCGGGAAGGTGCTCCCTAAAGTACACGTGCCCGCCCTGGAGACTGCATTCGGCTGGGGCTGGGCCGGGGTGGAGGTCTTCTTCGTGATCTCCGGATTTATTATCCCTTACGTCCTTATTGTCGGCGATTACCGGATTAAGGATTTCGGCAGCTTTATCGGGAAGCGGTTCGTCCGGATCTGCCCGCCTTCATACATTGTCATCCTGCTGACGCTCGGCCAGTGGTGGTTATTCGATCACGTCTTGAATGCGAAGGGGACATACCTCGCGAACCTGAGTTTCCCGCAGGTCGTTTCGAACTTCCTCTACATTGCCCCGTTTCTAAAATATGATTGGATAAATGGCGTGTTCTGGACGCTTTCGGTAGAGTTTCAATATTATATCCTGCTGGGGCTTGTTTTCCGGGGCGCTTTCCGGAACGTCACCGGTTTTACCGTCTTTGCAGCCCTCGTAGCCGCACTTTATTACCTGCCGGTGCCCCAGGAGGCATTCTTTTTCAAATACGGCGCCTTGTTCATGATGGGAGGCATCGCGAGCATGTACTATACCCAACGGGCATCGCTGACGGCGTTCCTGGTTTTGACAGGGCTGTTGTCCCTGATCTCGTACTTCCAGACCGGCGCCATATCGACCGGCTTCGGACTGGCCACCACGCTGATTATTGTTTTTGTCCATTTCAGGAATGCCATAGGAGCATTTCTGGGCAAGATCTCCTATTCGCTGTACCTGATCCATATCGTTGCCGCTCCGGTCTTTGAGGTCGGTTTTGTGAAGTTGCTTGCGCCGGCATCTTTTGCCGGCAAGGCTCTCGTACAGATCCTCTGCGTCCTGATGTCGGTGCTTTGCGCGTACCTGTACTACCTGTTCGTCGAGCGGTATTTTATCCGGCTTGCGAACAGGCTGTTTGCCAAGAAATCCGCGGCGCAGCCCTCGGTAAGGCCCGACGCAGTTCCTTTGGCGCCCTGAGCGCCCGGTCCCTGTCACGAGCCCGGCGGCCATTTGGCAGAGCGGCCCAGATGCTGCGCTAGTATCGCCCGATGCTCAGCAGCACCAGGGTGCAGGCCTCCAGCGGCTCGATACCCTGTTCCTCGGCCAGGGCTTCCAACTGGATGTTCTCGGTGCCGGGGTTGAAAATGATCCGCCTGGGCTTGAGTTTCAGGATGTAGTCGATATAGGCCTGCTGATTCGCCGGGTTCAGGTACAGCGTCACGGTATCGATATCCTTGAAATCTTCCTGCTCGGTGCCGATCGGCACATCCAGCACCTGTCCCTTACGGTTGCCGATGGCTACGACCTCGTGGCCTTTGCCGCGCAGGGCATTGATGGCTTTGTTGCTGTAGCGGGCGGGATTTTCGGAGGCGCCGAGCACCAGGGTCTTCTTGCTCATCTGGTTTGTCTTTTACCTCGTAAAATTGAGAAAATCAAGCCAGCGGAAGACCGGGAACTGCGAAAATTGATAGTTTGAAATGTTGGATGAAGTTGGATATAGTTGGAAATGTTGGAATGTTGGATGGGGTTGGATAAGTCCTCCATAGCCGATCGGCGGCTCGTTCCCCAAACAACCATATCCAACTTCATCAAACTTTATCCAACCCGATCCAACCAAACAAGTCGGGGCTATCAATTGAAAGACACTTGATGATCCTTTACCGTGAATGAGGTCCCGAGCTTGTAAGCCGTCTCCTTGTTCTGCCGGTCCAGGAAATAGGGTACGGCCGTTCCCCGGGCGTCCTTGACCGCAGTAAACGCGACGTCGCCGCCGATGAGCTGCTCCGAGATCTTCCTCTGGATCGTTTCGTTATCCGCCGCGCTGAGCCCGTTCGCGGGGGGAGGGTTGCCGCTGTTATCATAATCGCGCTCCGGCAGCATCATGGAATAGTACGCGACGCGGCCCTGCGGATCGATGATGATGTCCGAAATGCCGATGTAATATTTACCGTCGGTCATCTTTTTCAGTGTGTTTTCCAGGGAGGCCGCCTTCAGCAGGTAGCTGATGCCAAAGGTTTCGCCGGGATTCAGGCAATGCGGGGTGAGGTTGAGGGCTTCCCGCTGAAGGATCTTCTGATCGTTCAGCGCCGTAGGCTCCGGTTCCCGGGTCATAACGACAGTGTCCCACGCGCCGCTTTTGGGATTCATCATCATGACGGTATCGGCCGATACCGATGCCGGGAAGGTAAGCTTGACGTCCCGGCGCGACACCTTATCGTCTTTGATGTCGACACCGAGCTTTGCCCGGTTCTGAGTGCAGGCCCAGATAAAACAGCTCATCATCGGTAACAGCAGCAGGAAACGGCTCTGCGCCCGACGGGCGCTTGTCTTTTTTGTCATCATGCGGATGCGGTTTTTGAGGGGTGAGAAATTGAAGGAATGTGTCAGGAGCAATGGCCGGCCGGCAGCCTGTTCCAGCAGGAAGCGGCCGTAGCTCCGGATATCGCCGGATTGAAGGCTGTCGACTTCATATTCATGAAGCAAGCGCAGCTTTTTGCGATAGATATAAACCAGGGGATGGAACCAAAACACGATAATGGCCGACTGGAGCAGGGCCAGATCGAGGAAATGCCGGCTTTTGAAGTGCTGCTGCTCGTGCTGCAGGACCATGAGCCATTGCGCATCCGTGTATTGCTTCCGACTGCCGACGAATATGATATTCAGCAGGGAAAAAGGTGGGTGTTCGGCGCCGGTTTCGGCGATCTTCCAGCCCCCCGAGCTGTGGACTGCAGCCCGCCGGTACAGCCTGCGAAGCCGTACGAGCTCGCGGAGAAGATAGACGAAGCTGATCGCCGCGCCGCCTATATAAAGGATCAGCCACCAGCTAGGACTGCCGGCCGGCGCGCCGGGAGAATAGGGGAGAGCGCCGCCGGCTGCTTCAAGGGGGAGCCCCGCGCTTCCGGCGGTTCCCGGCAGGAGGCCGGCGGCCGACGACCGGATCTCTACCGTGTTTCCCCAGGGCATGATCGGGAGCAAGATGCCGGCCGTGAATGTCAGGAGCATGTAGAGCCTGTTCGGGCGATGGAAGGTGAGCCTTTTCAGGAGCAGCTCGTAGATGAGCAGGCTGCAGAGCCAGATCGCGCTGGTATTGACGAGTATCCGGAGCATAAGTCTATTTTTTTGAGGACGAGTCCAGCGTTTTATAGAGCTCGATCAGATCTTCCAGTCCGAGATTGTCCTCCTGGACCAGGAAGCTCACCAGGTTCTTGGGCGAGCCGCCGAAGTATTTTTCCATCATGGTGCTAAGCCCCTGCTTGGCATAATCGTCTTTGCCGATCAACGGGAAATACTCGTGGGTCCTGCCGTAAGCCTTGTGTCCTACAAAGCCTTTTTTCTCCAGGATCCGCACTACGCTCGCGACAGTGCTGTGCGGCATGTCTTCCTGCCCGATGGTTTCGATGATATCCTTCACCAGGCAGCGTTGCAATTGCCAGATGATCTGCATGATATCCTCCTCCACCTTCGTCAGGCGTTGTATCGGTTCGTTACGCTTCATGTCGTAAAAATACGATAAGCCGCGTATTTTCCAAATTCAGATGGATGGTTTGTGCGCTTGTTTTTGCAGCGAATCGTTCGGCAGGCCCTTCCGGCGCACCTTCCCGGGGGCGTCATTTCGCGCTCCGGAACGATAATGCTTGCCTGTGCCGGCATTTCGGCTATTTTTGCCGCCGTTCAACAACTATTACTTCATTTCATTACTCCTTTAATCAGCCAATGTCTGTTCTCGTAAACAAGGCCTCGAAGGTGATCGTTCAGGGCTTCACCGGTACTGAAGGTACCTTCCACGCCAGCCAGATGATCGAATACGGAACCAATGTCGTAGGCGGTGTGACTCCGGCCAAGGGCGGTACCACTCACCTCGATCGTCCGGTTTTCAATACGGTAAAGGACGCCGTTGACGCTACCGGCGCGGACGTTTCCATCATCTTCGTACCGCCGGCATTCGCCGCCGACGCGATCATGGAAGCCGCCGACGCGGGCATCAAAGTGATCATCTGCATCACCGAAGGCATCCCGGTTCAGGACATGGTCAGCGCCCGCGAGTATATCAAGGGCAAGGACTGCCGCCTGATCGGCCCCAACTGCCCGGGCGTGATCACGGCCGGAGAGGCCAAGGTCGGCATTATGCCGGGCTTCGTCTTCAAGCCGGGCCGCATCGGCATCGTGTCCAAGAGCGGCACCCTGACCTACGAAGCGGCTGACCAGACCGTAAAGGCCGGTATGGGCATCTCCACCGCTATCGGTATCGGCGGCGACCCGATCATCGGCACTACTACCCGCGAGGCGGTCGAGCTGCTGATGAACGACGACGAGACCGACGGCATCATCATGATCGGAGAGATCGGCGGTAACATGGAAGCCGAGGCCGCTCAATGGCTGAAGGACAATATGCGCAAGCCGGTCGTAGGCTTCATCGCCGGCCAGACGGCGCCTCCGGGCCGCCGCATGGGCCACGCGGGAGCCATCGTCGGCGGCGCCGACGATACGGCTGCTGCCAAGATGAAGATCATGGAAAGCTGCGGCATCCACGTAGTCGCTTCCCCGGCGGACATCGGCAAGAAGATGGCCGAGGTCGTAGGCAAGAAGCTGGCGACTGCGTAAGCGCTCTTCAAACCAGTATTTAGAAAGCCGCTCCTTAAGGAGCGGCTTTTTGCTTGGGATCAGCGAGCCCCGGATCGCGGCAAGCTTATATTTCTGTAGTTTGCCGCGTGGAAGCAACCGCATACAATGTCATCGGGCTCATGTCCGGGTCCTCGCTCGACGGGCTGGATATCGCCTTCGTACGGCTCACGAAGAACGATGCCGGCTGGTCCTTTGAATGGATCATGACCGACTGTGTCCAGTATGACGATGAATGGATACGGCGGCTCCGCGGCAGCGCAGACCTGGGCGCGCGCGAGCTTGCGTACCTGCATGCGGATTACGGGCATTATCTCGGCGCTACGGTGCGTCGCTTTCTTTCGAACAATACTACAGGCAGGGCCCCGGACCTGATCGCCTCGCACGGGCATACGCTTTTTCATGACCCGGTCCGCGGCATGACCTGCCAGATCGGCGACGGGGCCGCGATCGCCGCGGAGACCGGGATCCCGGTGGTATCGGACCTGCGCAGCCTGGACGTGGCCTACGGAGGGCAGGGGGCGCCCATCGTGCCGATGGGGGAGCGCCTGCTCCTTCCCGGGTTCGACTATTACCTGAATCTAGGGGGAATTGCCAACATTACGCGCCGGGCCGACTGGAGCGCGTACGATGTATGCGCCTGCAACCAGGTGCTGAACCATCTTGCCGGCCGGGCCGGGCTGGCGTACGATGCCGGCGGGGAGCTTGCCGGTACCGGCTCGGTCTCCCAGTCGCTGCTCGAAGCGCTGAATGCAGTCCCGTATCACGCCGCGCCGGTACCCAAATCCCTGGACAACAGTTTTTCCCTGCGCGAGATCATCCCTCTCCTTCCCATCGATATGCGGGCTTCGGACCTGCTGCGTACCGTGGTCGAGCATATCGCATGCCAGGTTGCATCGCAGCTGGCCAACGGCAGCGACCAGATGCGCATGCTGATCACCGGAGGCGGAGCCCTGAATCACTCCCTGGTCGGCCGCATCGGCTCGCTCGCATCCGAGCGGAATGTCGAGGTCGTTGTCCCGGACCGGCAAACCATAGAGTTCAAGGAAGCCCTGGTAATGGCGCTGCTTGGGACTTTACGGCGCCGCGGCGAGCATACCGTCGCGGCCAGCGTGACCGGGGCACGTACCGCGAGTCCCGGAGGCGCGCTCTGGCTGCCGGCTTAAGTTGGTTTCCAGGCCGTCTCACTTCCGGATTACGAAGGAGTTGCCTTCGTAGCGTACGTCGTTTACCCGGTAGGCCTGGAGCTCGTCATACAAGTCGCTCTTCGGCGTTGAGGGGAAACAGGTATTGCAGGATCTGCTGGAAAATTCATAGCCGTTTACGACATAGCTTTTGCCTGTTGCCGGCAGGTAATAGGTATAGCTGCTTCTTTTCTGAAATGGTATGGTCTCTGCTAGCGAGGCATTGTCTCCGCCGCCGGAATAAAATACGGCCTGGGTGTACAGTGTGTCCGGTGGATACAGGTGTTCCATGTCTTCTATGATCACGCGGACCGTGTCGAGCTCTTCCGCGGTGAATCCGGCGAAGGAGGTCGAATGGTATATGAGATCGCACGCGACCTTGGTGCAGCAGGAGCCGAATGCCAGCATCGGGAGGCATAGAAGTGCGTAGCGCAATCTCATAAGTATTGGAATATATAGCAAGACGCTTCCCCGGGGCTACTTCTTGGGTAACATTTCGTTCATGTTTACGCAACCGGAGCTTAACGCTTTGGCAACACTACCCGGATAGTTTCGCCGCCGAACATCATTCCACGCTCACAGTCATGAACAGACAATTATGCAGAAAACTGCTGGCTGCGCTGACGCTGGCTTCGCTCGGCATCCCCTCCGGCGCCCAGATCACGCTTCAGCAGGACTTCAAAAACTACAGCTCGGTGCCGATCGGCACATACCAGGGCATCAACTTCAGGGAAGGCGGCTTCTCAGGACTGTACCCGATCCAGGGTACGAACGGGAAAGAGTTCTGGGTGATCTCCGACCGCGGCGTCAATATCGACGGCGCGAATGCGAATCCGGCGGGCTGTCACCCCACCTACGACAAAATCTTCGTTTTCCCCGGCTACGCGCCGAAGATCCACCGCATCCGCCTGAACGGGGACAGCGTGCAGATCCTGCGCACGATCACGATGAAGCGGCCGGACAAGACAGACGCGACGGGCGTGCTCAGCCCGACCGGCTTCGGCAGTACCGCGGCGGAGCTGGCGAGCACCGATACCGTCAAGGATTGCCTCAACTTCAATTCCAAGGTCGCAGCCAAGGATATATGGTCGATTGACGCAGAGGCTATCGTCGTAGACAAGGACGGCTATTTCTGGATCTCCGAGGAGAACGGTCCGACCGTTTGGAAGCTCGATCCCAACGGGGTCGTCGTAAAGCGCTATACGCCGTATGCAAACCTGGCCGGCGCCCAGCCCCAGGATGTCCAGATCGATACGGTATTCAAATACCGCAAGAACAACCGCGGCTTCGAGAACCTGACGATTACGCCGAGCGGCAAGCTTTACGCTGTCATTCAAAGCCCTATCCTGTATCCGAACAAGGCCATCGGCGAAGCTTCCCGCATACACCGTATCCTGGAGATAAACCCCGCTACGGGCGCCATGCGCATGCTGGCCTATGTCAATGACGGCACGATCGGCGCTTCCGGCGCCAACCAGATCCGGAACAGCGACTGGAAGCTGGGCGATATCGCAGCCATCAACGATTCGACCTTCCTCGTCCTGGAAGCGGCTGCCCGCGGTACCTCCGACTATAAGCGGATGTATATGATCAATATCAACGGCGCTACGGCAGTGACTTCCGGCCTTTATGCCGGCAATACGCTGGAGGGCCTGGCAGACTCTGCCGGCATGGCCGCGCAGGGCATCGTCCCGGTGAAGAAGACCCTGTTCATGGACCTGCTGGCCAATGGCTGGCCCAGCTCCCTGGACAAGGCCGAAGGTCTCGCCATCGTCAACGACAGCACGATCTTCATCACCAATGACAACGACTTCGGCCAGGTTTCCCCGAATGCGGACGGCATTGCCACCGCCACAGGCACCCTGAGCCACGTGATCCGCTACGGCCTGCAGGGCGCTAACAAGCTGCGCAACTTCAGCCAGATCTCACAAACGTTTTCCGCCGGTATCACGGGACCATCCACCTCGACGGGCCCCTACCTCGTACCGGTGCGCCAGGGTGTGCAGTTCACCTCGATCCTCACCGCAGGAGATATGATCGGCGGCTATAAGTTCGTCGGCACGCCGGACGGCCTGGGTGCCTTCGACAACAATGACGGCACCTTCACGCTCCTGATCAACCACGAATTCCAGACAAACCAGGGCGCCGTTCACGCATACGGCGCAAACGGCGCGTTCGTCTCCAAATGGATCATCAGGAAGAGCGACCTGACCGCGCTCAAAGGCAGCGACCTGGATACGCAGGTCAAGCTCTGGAACCCGGTTACATCCAGCTATGTGACCTATAACAAGAACTTCCTGGCGCCCAACAGCCGCCTGAACTTCGGCCGGCATTGCTCCGCGGATCTTCCCGCTGTCACTGCCTTTTACAATCCGAAGACCGGCAGGGGCACCCAGTCGCGCATCTTCATGAACGGCGAAGAGACCGGAGATGAAGGTCGCGGTATGGCTCATATCGTAACCGGCCCCGAAGCGGGTACCAGCTACGAAATCCCCCGCATGGGCAAGTTCAGCTACGAGAACGCCGTGGCCTGCCCGCGCATCAGCGATACCACGATCGTGGCCGGCCTGGACGATGCCGGCGGCGGCCAGGTGTACTTCTACATGGGTACCAAGCAGCGCAGCGGTAACGAGATCGAAAAAGCCGGTCTGACCAACGGCTCCCTCTGGAGCTTTATGGTAAACGGCACGCTCTACACGGAAGGCAATACCAATATGCCGGCTCCGAATACGCCGTTCAGCATGGTTAATCTCGGCAATGTCGAGAACATGACCGGCGCCACGCTGAATACCAATTCCGATATCAACGGCATCGCCAAGTTCCTCCGGCCCGAAGACGGGGCATGGGATCCGCAGCATCCCGGCGACTTCTATTTCAACACGACCAACTCGGTGGGAAGCCCGAGCCGTACCTGGCGCCTGCGCTTCAGCGACCCGGGCAATATCACCAAGGGCGGCACCATCACCGCCGTGCTCGACGGCACCGAAGGTCAGCAGATGCTGGATAACATGTGCATCGATAACGGCAACCACATCATCCTGGTGGAGGATGTCGGCAACAACGTGCACCTCGGCAAGCTGTGGCAGTACAATATCGACAACGACAGCCTGATCCAGCTCGGGGTGCATGAAAGCACCCGCTTCCTGAACGGGAGTGCAAACTTCATTACCCAGGACGAGGAAGCTTCAGGACAGATCGACGCCCAGTCTATCCTCGGCCCCGGCATGTTCCTCATCGTCGTCCAGGCGCACAACCCCGTGAACGGGGACCAGGTAGAAGGCGGCCAGCTGCTGAGCTTCTACAACCCCGCGACAGCCATGTCCAACCCGGAAGTGAACCTCAAGGGGAACAACGTTTCCATCGTCAACAACGACATGACTCCGTCGCTTGCCGACAGCACCGATTTCGGTATCGTCAACCGCGGAAGCTCCGTTATCCGCAACTACGTGATCGAGAATGCGGGGCCGGGCACGCTCAACGTACGCGAGCTGACGATCGACGGCGCGAACGCTTCATCCTTCAGCGTCGTAGGCGCCCCGGCCATGTCGTTCGCGATCAATGCCGGCGGGAACCGGACGATCCAGGTTCGCTTCGCCCCGACCGTCGACAGCGTGCGCAATGCAAGCCTGAATTTCGTGAGCAACGATCTTGACGAAGAGTACTACACAGTCGCGCTGCGCGGCCAGGGCGCTTCTCCGGAGATCAATATCACGGGCAACGGCCAGAGCATCAGCAACGGCGACCTGACGCCGGGCACGTCGAACAACACGGAGTTCGGCCTTGTTAATATCGGTACTACGCTGAGCAAGTCCTTCGTGATCCAGAACACCGGCCTCGGAGTCCTGAGGATCGACAGCATAAGCTTCAGCGGCGTAAATGCCGGCGAGTTCAGCGCCGGCGGCGTCGCATTCCCGCTGACGATCGCCGCCAGCAGCAGCCAGACGATCAATGTGCAGTTTGCACCCCAGGCCGGCGGCATCCGTACTGCGAACATGACGGCCTTCAACAATGACGACGACGAGGCAAGCTACATGTTCGCGCTGCAGGGCCGCGGTATTGAGCGCGTGGGCGTGAGCAATGTCAACTCCAGCAGTATCGTAAAGCTCTTCCCGAATCCGACAGGAGGCAATGCGAGCATCGCGATGAGCCTGAAGAAGGAAGACCGCATCATCGTCAACGTGCTGAACCTGGAGGGCAAGCAGGTGATCCGCCCGATAGACCATCGCTATAACGCCGGAGATCAGACCATCAGCCTGCCGACTGCAGAGCTGCCTAACGGCACTTACTTTGTCGAGGTGGCCACCGGCACGCAGACCCTGCGCATGCAGCTGGTCGTACTCCATTAATTCCTGTACCGGGACAGATTCCTTTAGTCCCCGGGGACGGATTTTCCGTTTCCCGGGGACTAAGGATTCTCCGTTTAAAGCAATCCAAAGGATATCGCCGATCCGTTGCGTATATGAAAGGGAAGCTGCTTCTAATCGTCTTATTGCCGGGCCTGATGATCTGCTGTCTTGCGTTTATGGACAGCAGCGATCCGGGGCGCTATGCGGCCGGGTATCGGGAGCGGTTGGGATTGGCCGCCGCGGCAAACGCCCGGCTGCTGCGCCTTGCCGGGCAATGCGACCTGGCGGACTCCGCAAGCCGGGAAAGTCTGCGGGCCGGGATCCATGCCGCGCGCCGCTGCATAAAGGCTATCGATATCTGGACCCGCTACCTGGATCCGGTCGCCTATAAGTCGCTGAACGGACCCCTTCCGGTGGAATGGGAAACCGAGGTCTTCGAAAAGTTCGAAAAGCCCTACCGGCGCCTGGGCGGAGGGCTCAGCCTTGCCGAGCTCGAGCTTGGCGAGGAGCAGCCCCGCAGGGATTCGCTGCTCGCATACCTGCGCCGCTCCGACAGCGCGCTTTCCAGCTACTACCTGCGCGATACGCTTACGCGCGAGCTGGCGGACTATCATCATTTCCTGCTGTGCAACCGGCTCTACCTGCTGAACCTCGCTGCCATCTACACGACCGGGTTCGAGTGCCCTGATACCTCGGCTGTGATCCCGGAGCTCCGCGCCATGCTGAGCGACACCCGGGAAATCTACCGGCTTTACAACGGTTCCTTCCCGGATGCCGCGCTAAGCGCCGCATACCTGCGGCTTTACGACAGCGCGATAGCCTTTGTGCAGCATCAGCCCGACCATTATACCGCTTTCGATCATTTCAGCTTCATCCGGGACTTTATCAACCCGCTGTACCGGATGAATGCCGGGATGATCCGCGAGTATCGCGTCGTTTCTCACAATCTCGGCGATTTCGCGCTGAACAAGAATGCCGACGATATTTTCAGCAAGGAGCTCTATCGCGGCCAGAATGCCAAAGGAATTTATCTGCGCGTCAGGGACTCTGCCGCGCTTGCCTCGATCGCCGGGTTGGGGCAGCTCCTGTTCTTTGACCCGATATTGTCGGGGAATAACCAGCGCAGCTGCGCGTCCTGTCATAAGCCCGGCGAAGCGTTCGCCGACACGCTGCTGGCGGCCTCGCTGCGCTTCGATCGCGGGGGCTTGCTCCCGCGCAATACGCCGAGCCTGATCGACGCGGAGTTCAACCACCTGCTGATGACGGACGGTAAGCACTTTACGCTGCAGCACCAGGCTGCCGGGGTGATCAGCAGCGACTCGGAAATGGGTGGGGACGAAGCCGCCGTGCTGCGGAAGATTGCCAGCTGCAAAATATATCGCGACGGCTTCGGCGCGCTCATGAAATATACGCCCCAAAGCCCGGAGCTGAGCATGGAGCATATAGCTTCCGCCATCACATACTATTACTGCGGCTTCAGCAAGGGGCATGCTCCCTTCGACGACGCGTTACTCGGGAGGCGGCCTATGGACGGGCAGGCCATTGCGGGCTTCAACCTCTTCATGGGCCGGGCCCAGTGCGGGACCTGCCATTTCGTGCCGCAGTTCAACGGTGTGAAGCCGCCCTACGTAAGCTCGGAGTTCGAAGTCCTGGGCGTGCCTGCCGACACTGCCTTTCACCGCCTGAGCCCGGATTCCGGCCGTGCCGGCATCAATCCTGCGCCGGAAATGCTGCATGCATTTCGCACCGGCACCGTCCGGAATGCGATGCGCACCGCACCGTATATGCACAACGGCGTATTCCGCAGCATGGATGAGGTGCTGGAGTTCTATAACCGCGGCGGCGGGGCGGGCAGGGGACTGGAGGTGCCCAATCAGACGCTGAGCGCGGACCGGCTTGGGCTGAGCCCGGCGGAGAAAGAGCAGCTGAAGGCATTTATCCGCAGCCTGGACGAGCCCTTGCCGGTGATAAGGCTCCCGGAGCGGCTTCCGCGTTCCAGCTTAAGCGTATTGAACAAGCGTAAAGTCGGCGGCATTTATTGAAACCCGAAAAGAAATTCCATGAAGATTGCAACCATGACCGGCATGCTGGCGACGATGGCTATATCCCTCCTGATCGTCCAGGGAACATCCGCATTGCCGGGAAAAAAAGCGCCGCAGAAAATTCCCTACGTATTTCCCGATGCCATGTCGGAACCGATCCGCGCTGAGTTCACCCGGCAATGCGACAAGGGGCAGGCACTCTATATTCTGACCTGCGCCA
>JASLDA010000333.1 GCA_030151745.1 Chitinophagaceae bacterium
GATGATATCGCCGTTCAGAACCAGGGTTTTCGGCTTGACGCTTTTGAGGTAAGCCAGCAGCTCCTTGGCGTGACAGCCGCGGGTTCCGAGATGGGTATCGGATAATACAACCAGATCTACGCGTCGTTTGCTCACAGTCGGCGGGTTATTACAGCGAAAGTGCGCAGGGCGTATTGCTTGGCTGTTAAGCTCGCATGATCAAATTGTGAAGGGGATTACGGAAATTAAAAATTTGAAGGAGATCGAATGTAACTGCCGGAAACCGGAGCTGCTAACCTTCGTTCGGCCGCAGGCGGCGGATCGCGAGGCCCGCGCCGAGCATGCCGGCGGCCAGGGCCAGCAGGATGGCCGAAGGCAGCGAGACGCCCGTCCAGCCCTGGTCCCGGAGGATGACGTTCTGCACGCCTTCGAGCGCCCAGTGCAGGGGCGAGACGAGGGCGGCGGCGCGGAGCGGGGCAGGAAGGAGCTCGACAGGCACCCAGATACCGCCCAGGGCCGAAAGGATGACGATTGAAATCGCCGCGAAGGGAAGGGCCTGCGCCGCGCTGCGGAAGGCGGTGCCGATCAGGTAGCCGTAGCTGGTGGCGCAGACGGCGGTCGCGGCCACGATTGGCACCAGGTACCCGGGATGGGCGCCGAGCTGCAGCAGCGGCAGGCCGAAGCAGGGCAGCAGCAGGCGCCCGACGGCGCACATTACCACGAACTGCGCACAGCAGATCAGCGTGTTGAACAGGATGCGGCCCAGGGCCACCGGTCCCTCGGCGCCGGGGATGAGGCGCACCCGCAGACTGCTGCCCGCTTCACGCTCGCGGATGATATGCCCGGAGAGGGGAACCACGATGAAGAACATGCCGAAGATAGCCCAGGCGGGGACGTTATGCTGTACGCTGTTGATGCCCGGGGCGGGCTTATTGCCGCTCTCCAGGGCGGATTCGCGCACGCTGAGCCCCGCGGCGGCGGCCTGCAGGTCCCCGCTGCTGTCCGGGCTGCCCGCCAGCCGGCCGATCCGTGCGATCAGCATGCGGGACGAGGTACCGTCGATCAGCTTTTCCAGCGCGCTGCGGATCGCCATGCGGAAAGCCGGCTTGGCCGCGGGGTCGAAGTAAAGATGTACGTAGATGCTGTCGCGCGGCTGCCGCTGGGGCAGCTCGCCCTTGCCCAGCTGCGCGGCAAGGCTGTTGGCGATCGTGTTGGCGGCATTGGCCACTTCGCCGGAAGCGCCTTTGGGGATCAGGATGCCGATATGGGCATTTCCCCGCTGCAGCTGCTGCAGCAGCTGTTCCTTGTCCAGGGCGTGGCCGGCAGCGCTGTCTACGACATGGAAGCCGCGGCTTTCCGCCAGGCCTTTGCGAAGCTCCGCGGAAAGAGGTCCTCCGTCCTCATCCGCCAGCAGCAGATCGAAGCGGATCTCCTGATAGTCCCGGAAGGGAGCGTCCTGGACCAGGGCCATGATGACGATAAGCGCAGCAGGCATAAGCACCAGCATGAGCAGGCCGCCCCAGTCGCGCCGGAGCAGGAGCCATTCCTTATGTACAGTAGCAAGAACCGATCGAAGCCACATAGAGCGCAAAGAACGGTGAGATCGCCTAATTCCGGCCCGGTAACATTCCGTTCATAATGACGTAAACTTTTGATAACGGCGCAGCCGGCGGGGCGGGGAATGGGCCAGCTAATTTTGCGGCCAAATTGATATATTATGAGTAGGGCGTTGATTTTAGTTCTTGCTTTATTGGCCGGATACGCTGCTTCCGGGGGTACAATTAAGGGTAAAGTGACGGATGCTAGAGACAGTTCCGCGATGCTTGGCGTCATCGTTTCCATCCAGGGCACGGCCCGCTCCGCGCAGACGGATCTCGATGGCTATTACGAAATAAACGACCTGGCGGACGGTACGTATACGCTGGATTTTAATTACGTCAGCTATGCCAAGCATGCGATCAAAATAACCCTTGCCGGTGGCGCTACGATAACCCGGGACGTCGTGATGAAGGCACAGGGCAACCAGCTGAGCGGCACGACCGTAAGCAGCACCCGCCGCACCAGCACGGAAAACGCCGTGGTGCTGGAAATCAAGAAAAGCAATGTGGTGGTAAGCGGCGTCTCCGCCGCGCAGATCTCGAAGACGATGGACCGCAACGCGGCGGATGTCGTCAAGCGCATCCCGGGGGTGACGATCCAGGACGATCGCTTCATTACCATACGCGGCCTCGCCGATCGTTACAATACCGTCTGGCTGAACGACGCCGGCGCCCCTTCCGCCGAAACGGACAAGAAGGCGTTCTCCTTCGATATCATCCCCAGCGGCCTTATCGACCGTATCCTGATATTCAAGACTCCCTCCCCGGAGCTGCCGGGCGACTTTGCCGGAGGTATGGTCAAGATCTATACGACGTCTATCCCGGACAAGAACACCTACACCTTCGGTATCAGCACAAGCTACCGCAGCGGCTCTACGGGCACCGACTTCGTCTACAACCGGAAATCATCGACCGACTGGCTTGGATATGACGACGGAAGCCGCAGCCTGCCTGCCGGGGTAACGAATGACTACCTGAAGACGACGGATCCCAATAGCAACGAGATCAGCCGATCTTTCGGAAACAAGTGGCAGATCTTCAACAAGAAGACGCCGATGGACCTGCGCGTCAACGGCTCCGCCTCCAATATATTCAAGCTCGGGAAGCTGAAGCTGGGCTCGACCGTCGGGTTCACGTATTCCAGCACGCATACCAATTACAATGTGAATCGCCTCGACTACGACGATACCAACAAGCAGTTCAACTATAACGACCTGCAGTCCGTAAGCAAGGTGAATCTGAGCGGCATCGCGAACATCGCGGCCGTGATCGGGAATTCCAAGATCGAGTTCCGCAACCTCTATAACCAGATCGGCAGCGCCGTCGTCGTGTCGCGGACTACGAATCCCGATTCGTTCCAGGCCCGCGGCGCCGATGAGCGGGGATATGCCATGGGCTACGAGAGCCGCGCCACATATTCGTCCCAGCTGAGCGGTACGCACCGCAACGAGAGCGATACGCGCAAGTACACCTGGACCTTGGGCTATACCGATGTTTATAAGAACCAGCCGGATCTGCGCAAGATCAACTATGCGCTCGTCGACGATGGTACGAATAAATATTACTCTGCCCAGGTTTCCCCCGGCTCGCCGGATGCGAACAACGGGGGCGGCCGCTACTACGCGGCGCTCTTCGAGAATGTCTATTCATTCTCACATCAGTTCACCCAGAAGGTGAAGCTGAGCGATAAGTTCAGCTTCGACCTGAACGCCGGCAACTATATCGAGTACAAGAAGCGCAGCTTCCAGGCCCGTCAGTTCGGCTACTCGCTGGCCTTCGGCCCGACTACGGACTCGCTGAAGCGCCTTCCGATAAACGAGATCTTCGCCGATGAGAACGTCGGCGGCGAGGGACGCTACCGTATCAGCGAGGTAACTTCCGACTATGACAAATACAGCGCTTCGAACCGCCTGATCGCATCCTTCCTTTCCGTAGCCGTTCCGGTGAGCTCCAAGATCAAGGTCGTTACCGGGGTGCGGTATGAAGACAACCTGTACCGCCTTGAGGCCGTGCAGAACCAGGTGGAGGTGAAGCCGGAAGTCAAAACGCGTTTCTTCCTGCCCAGCGTGAACGCTTCCTACAGCTTTTCGAACCGCAGCCTGATCCGTGCCGCTTACGGCAAGACCATCAACCGTCCCGAATTCAGGGAGACGGCACCGTTCTTCTTCTATGATTTCGAACGCCGTGCCGGTACCTACGGCGCCATGTACCCGACGTACATTCATCCTAGCGGCGATACCCTGGACGTTGCGCAGATTCACAACGTCGATGTCCGCTACGAGTTTTATCCTTCTTCCGGCGAGCTCATCCAGATCGGCGGCTTCTACAAGCAGTTCAAGGACCCCGTCCAGCAGGTAAGCTACAACAACGGCAACCGGGCCTTTACGGTGATCAACGCCCAGAGCGCGTACTGTTACGGGGTTGAAGCGGACCTGCGCAAGAACCTGGCATTTCTCGACGACCGTCTGAATACCAAGAACATCTTCGGCAACTTCACCCTGGTGTCCAACCTGACGCTGTCGAAAAGCCAGCTGACCCTCGGCAAGATCCGGGACCTGCCGGAAACGGCGCCTTTCGAAGGACAATCCAACTACGTGATCAACGCCGGACTATTCTATCAGTCGGACTCCGCCGGCATCCAGGCATCGTTGCTTTATAACGTCTATGGTCCGCGCCTGTACTCGATCGGCCGGGTCGATGACTACAATATCGGCGAGCTGTCCTTCCATTCACTGGACTTCACGCTGGCGAAGACTATCTATAAGCAGGTTCAGCTGAATGTAGGTGTGCAGAATCTTCTTGACCAGGCTTACAACTTCGTGCTCGACGGTAATAGGGACAACAAGTTCACGAGCTCGGACTTCCGTTATTCGAACTACAAGCCCGGCCGTTATTTCACGCTCGGGCTGCGGATGCGGTTCTGATTTTCGGTTGTGTTTTATTGTTTCGGAGCGCAGGTGCGAAGGCACCTGCGCTTCCGTTTTCAAGGGCCTGTTCAAGCCTTCGGGCATGTTTACATTAAGGTAATAATGGACTAACAGTTCCGTAATAGGCCCCGGATACTTTTGCTCGCGAATTCAAAATGATCACAACAAACGTTATGAAAAAGACACTTTACCTCGCATTTGCCATGTTCGGGCTTGCCGGAGGCGAGGCGTTCGCCAGAAATATCACTCCCGTCACCGTACAGGGTGATATCACCGGCAATGTGCGCTGGACGAATGACAAACAATACCTGCTCAAAGGGTATGTTTATGTGGACAGCAATGCCGTTCTGACTATCGACAGCGGTGTAACTATTTTTGGCGATAAGTCTACCAAGGGTACGCTTATCGTGGAGCGCGGCGCCAAGATCTTCGCGAACGGTACAAAGAAATATCCGATCGTATTCACCTCGAACGAAGGTGCCGGCAACCGTAACTACGGCGACTGGGGC
>JASLDA010000219.1 GCA_030151745.1 Chitinophagaceae bacterium
TCAATGCGGCTGCAAGGAAGCGACCGTAATTATAGCAAGTGACGATGACGGAAATGGTCGGTGCGGATTCAGGCATCGGGCCGGGCTTCGTTTGTTACCGGGAGCCGGTATTGCAGGAAAAACAATTCAAAGAACACCATGACCGAGAGATATTCAAAGAGATAATCGAACCAGAGATAACCGGCCGTCAAGATCATGATGACCAGGAAATGCCCCCGGAACGCTCCCCGCCTGAGGAAATAGGCGATGTAGCCGAAGACGAAGCAGATCAGTCCGAGCAGGCCGTATTCTCCGATGAGCTGGTTGGGGAAGGAATGCGGCATATGACGCGCGGAATGGTACCCATCGGGCAGCGCGTAGACATCGCTCATGATCTGGTAGTGGCGGTCGCGGTAGTCCGGGTGGATATACACCGGCATGCGCTCGTAAAAGCGGGAGTGCTTGCGGCCGTGAATATGCGACATGTGCAGGGCCAACAGGGACGAAAAATTGCCTATCCCCGCGCCGAACAGGGCATGAGGAAAGCTTGACTTGAAATAGTCGAAGGTCTGTCCCCAGGAGAGCGGCTTGCCCCCATGATGATCCGCGAGCCGGCTGTAGATGCGCTCGATACGCTGCGCCTCCAGGGTGGCAGAGTCTTCGACGAGGGGCTCTTCGGAGGCCTGGAGCTGCGAAGCGCCGGCACTTTGCGCCGCGGCCGAATCCGCCGTGGCAAGGGGGGCTGAATCTGCCTCAGCAGCCTGCTTGGGATCTTCCGTATTTGCGGAAGCCATATCCGGAGCAGTGTCCGGGAGTACCTGCGTTTGCCCGCTGAAGACATTCCCGACGGACTGACGGAGGTAGGTGATGTTCCCGTTCGCGACGAGCCCGTAGAACGCAATGAACAGGACCAGGCTTGCCGCGACCGCCAGCCGAGCGGCGCGTTCCCTGAACACCACCAGCAGGACCAGCAGGACAGGCAGGAAGATGATATTGGCAAAATTGGTCGTCGTCAGGCAGCACACCAGCACAGCGAGCAGCGCCAGGGCCCATTTCCGTCGATACAGGAACCACACGGCAAAAAAGCTGTTGACGAACATGTTCAGATAGCATGGCGCCAGGAAAAGCCCTTTAATATAGTCGCCGGTGGAGTTCCCGTACAGCGGATCCTCGACGCCGTAGGGATTCAGGCTGCCCGTGACGATCATCACCCGGACCAGCTGCGTGAGGGAATAGAGCAGGTTCAGCAGGAACCAAAGCTCCATCGTAGCGACCGTCTGCCCCGGCGTATGAAGCCGGACCCGGTGCCGGATGACCAGGAACGCAAGCCAGGCCATGATCCAGTATGCACATCCGATGACGACTGTAATTGTATGCCCGGGCGAAAAGTCATGACTGAAGAAAAGGTAGCGTACGATCTCGATCGCAGGAAGCGCTAGGTAGAACCAGGGCGCATCCCGGTAACCGAGCCGGGGTAGCGAGCGCCACATGAGGATCAGCACGAGGCCGAGGACGACGGGCTTGATAACTACACTGTCGATGCAGAATCCAAGCAGGAAAAGGAGCAGAAACCAGTCGATGCTGCCCGGGAGTTGCCGGAACCAGGCAGCATCAGGCCGTTTGGTGAGGGTCATTCGGATATAGGATTCAGGATGAATGGTTTACGGAAACGAATAAAGCGAATTACGCGCAGCAGCAAGAGGTAGATGCCGCAGGCGACCGGGATGCGCAGCCACCATAATAACGGAGCTGCACCTATTGCTAGTGTGACGGCCACCGCGCAGCACCCGGCCAGCAGGAAATCCCGGACGGCAATGCGCAGGGCGGGCTCACGGACATACCAAAGGTATAATGTCACCTGCACCAAGGCACTCGCGCTGGAAGCCAGCGCAGCCCCCAGCGCCCCGAGTTTCGGGATCAGCAACAGGTTCAGAATCACGTTGGAAGCCAAGGTCGCGGCACTGAACCAGAAGGTCAGCTTCAGGCGCCCCTGCGCAAAGGCGATCGTCCACAGGAAATTGCTGATATAGGCCAAGGGCAGGGAGAGGGACAGGATAGCGTACACGTAGCGCGTGCTCCGGCCGTACCGCCCGCCGGTCACGAGATCGATAAGCTCCGGCCAGCAGACATTGAGCACCAGCGGAATCAGCATGCAGATCACGCTCTCCACCCGCCAGAGCAGATTCAGCTCCGTCGCTGCCTTCCCGGTAACACCGCCTTCGCTGTACAGACGGCTGAGCTTCGGCAGGATCACCGGGGCTATGATCAGCAGGGGCAGGCGGGAGCTTTCAAATGCTTTATAGCTGAAGCTGTAATCGGCGGTCATGATATCCGTGCTCAGGATCCCCATCAGGATCCAGTCAAGGCGCGCGGCAGCCGAGTCCAGCAGTATCACCCCCAGTTGGGGCAGCGCCTCCCGGACTAGCGAAGCATAGGCTCGCGGGTTCAGGTACGGCCAGAGCCAGCCACCCCGGATCTTCATTCCCAGCATGGCGCAGATCAGCCATTCGAGGATACCTGAGACCAGATACAGCAACGCCACGGTCTGTGCATCCAGCCGGCCTTGCAGGTACAGCAGAATAAGTATCGCGACCTTCAGCACATTGCCGGAAATCCCCATCAGGGCAAGCGACCAGAAATGCTCCTTGCCGTTTGCGAACTGCTTGAAGGGCATGGACAGGAAGGTGGCCAGCAAGCCCAGGAAGATCCACCCGAAGCCCGGATGCGCCTGGTAAAAGGCCGGGAGCAGAAAACGGACACCGGCCAGCCCTAGCGCTCCTGCGACCAGGATCACCAGGGAGTGCCCAATATATACCCCCACCGTCTCGCGGACGCCGCCCCCGGCGCTAAGCCGCCGCACGATGATATGATCGAAGCCCAGGCTGGAGATGACGGTGATGGTCGTCCCGACCGCCACCGCCCAGTTGATCTTGCCGAAGAGCTCCTTCGGCAGCAGCATGGCCATGCCCGCGAAGAAAAGCAGTCCGAACAGCTGATTTACCGCCATCTGGAAGGCGCTGGCGGAAAATGTGCTGAGGTGTTTTCTCATTCAAGGGCGCGGAAGCCCGGCATAATGCAGTGCGCGGGTAAAAGCGTTAATAAACGGGGCTGCAATTTACAGCGTAAATCGGCTAATTTTGAGCGCCATGTACCGGGAAGGATCAGCAGAAAAGGCGCAGCATGCAGCCTTTTGCCTGCTCGCGTTGCTTATACCTTTCCCATTCATATACAGTACGCTTGCCATCTGGATCTTAGTGGCCGCCTGGCTTTGCGGCCTGGACTTCGGCAACCGGGCCCGGAACCTGGCCCGGCAGCCGGGGCTGTGGCTGTGGATCGTGCTGTTCTTCCTGTATGCCTGCAGTTATTTTTGGAGCAACGATAAAGGCCAGTCGCTGTTCGATACGGTATCCAAGCTGAGCTTTCTCGTGATGCCGGTATGCGTCGGGACGGGTCCTGCGCTGACGCGGACCCGCATCCGGCAGATTCTCGACGCCCTGGCGCTGGGGTGCTGCACCGCGGCGCTGATCTGCCTCTGCAATGCCTGGGCCCGCTGCGCCGGCACCGGCTCCACCGCCTGCTTTTTTTACCATCGCCTGGTCCAAGGCTTCGATGCGAACGCGGTCTATATGGGCTGGTATGTCATCGTCGCCGTTTCCGGCCTGCTGCTCGTGCCCGGGCCGCGGAAGCCCGGGCCGGCCCTTCGCCTGGTCCGCACGCTGGCCGTTCTGCTGCTGACGTTTTTCCTGATCCTGCTCTCGTCACGGCTGCTGCTGATCATCTTTCTGCTGATCACCGTACCGCTCTACGTATTCCGCCTGATCGATCACCGCGTCCGCCGCTGGCGGGCGGCATTGCTCATCGTCGTCATCACCGGCGGCCTCGCGGGGGCCTTGGCACTGACAGGGAATCCCATCAGCAACCGGTTCCGGGAGGTTATGCACCGGGATGTGCAGGTCGCTTACCTGGACTCTTATAAGGATACCGTCCCCCACTTCAACAATGTCACCCTGCGGCTTTTTGCCTGGCGGGTGGGTTGGGAAAATGTCCGCAATCACAAGTTATGGGCCTACGGCAGCGGCAACGGCGATGAGCATCAGCTCCAGAATGAACGCTTCATAAGCCTCGGGATCACGCCCGACCGCCAGCAGCGCTATAATATCCCGGTCAACAACATGAACCTGCATAATATGTTCATGCAGGCCTTGCTCGGCCTGGGCATCCCCGGTTTCCTGCTTTTGTCCCTGATCGTGTTTCTTCCGTTCGCCAGCCTGCGCCATGCGCCATGCAGCAATTTCTTCTTTTTATTTCATTGCTGCTCAGCCCTCTTCATGCTGCAAGAATCCGCGTTGCAGACACAAGCCGGGATCGTCTTCTACTGCTTTTTCTCGGCGGCCTACTGGAACGCTGTTAAAAATCGCGCAGGAGAAGGCAGGGCCATTTTCAAAAAAGGTAAATAAAAAATAATTCCGGAAATTTGCACGCTCATTTGCCGTTACTATAGTAACGGCCACCTAGACCGCGCCCCAACATGATCCTTCTTCTCCCCACCCGTAAACCAGTTCCGGAACCACCACTGCCCTCTAATGAAATGGCAGAGCTGCGGGAGATGTTTGCCGAGATCAATGAGCGCTATCTCACCGACGACCCGCCCGCCCGCTACCTGTTCTTTAAGCGCTGCTTTGACATCGCCATATCCTTCACGCTGATCATTCTCGTGCTCAGCTGGCTATACCCAATTATAGCCCTACTGATCAAGCTCAGCTCGAAAGGGCCGGTCCTTTTCATCCAGGAACGCACCGGCTACCTCGGCCTTGAATTCGACTGCTTCAAGTTCCGGACCATGTATATAAACAGCGAGGCCAATACGAAGCAGGCAACGGCCCGGGACAAGCGCATTACACCGGTGGGGCATTTCCTGCGCCTTACGCATATCGATGAGCTGCCGCAGCTCTTTAACGTACTGCTGGGCGATATGAGCATCATCGGTCCCCGCCCGCATATGCTGTTTCACACCCGCTCGTATGCCCAGGTCGTTCCGTATTACAACCTGCGTCACAATGCGGTGCCCGGGATGACCGGCATGGCCCAGATCAAGGGCTACCTGGGAGAGATCGAAACCAACCGGGAGCTCCGGAAGCGTATTCAATGGGATATCTATTATCTCAAGCATCGCAGCGGCTGGCTCGACTTCAAGATTTTCTTTATCACTATCGGCCAGGTGATCGGAAAGGCGCTTCATATTTTCCAGCGCCGTGCAGAGGACTGAAGGCTCCTGGCATAAAAATGCTCGCATCACCGGTATGAGCTATGTGCTGACCATCTGCTACCCCAGCGCCGAGCGGGCGACGACCGCCACGTACGCGGCCAAGCTTGCGACTACCCTGCAGTGCCCGCTCCGCCTGGTGCACAGCTATAATATTCCTTACGTCATCGGCGAATTTCCCGTTCCCGTCATGATGCCGGACGACCAGCGGCAGGTGGCGCAAGAGCAGCTGGAGCACGCCGTAACGGCCCTCCGAGCCGGCTTCCCGGAGCTCGACATAAGGCCGGACCTGGGCTACGGCATCCCCGCGGATGTGCTGGCCGAAGCGGTGGAAAAAGAAAAGCCTCTTGTCGTGGTCCTGGGAAACGACGAGGCTACATCCCCCGAGACCTGGACGGGCATCGATACGGCCGCATTGATGGCCGAGATCGAAGTTCCGCTGCTGGCCCTGCCGCCGGCGGGCGATATGCCCGGGATATCCCGGGTGTGCCTGGCGCTCAGCAGGGAACAGCTCCTCAGGAGCACTCCCCTGGAAGGGCTGGAGCCGCTGCAGCGCGGGCTGCGGTTCAAGCTCAGCGTACTTACCGTCGCCGACGGCGACGCAGACCGGGAAGGCGTGCCCCTGAGTCCGCTGATGCAGCAGCTGGAAGCCGCCGGTGCCGTATTTACGACCATCGGCGCCTCCGGGGAGGATCTGGGCTCGCAGCTTGCGGCGGCGGCCAGGGACCAAGGCGCGGATTGCCTTGCCGTACTCAAGCACGACCGGGGCTTCTGGAGCGCCCTGTTCCATAAAGGTCATACGGAAGCTATCCTTCGCGAAACGAAGCTGCCGGTGCTGGCATTTCACGCGCTTCCTGAAAAATCCTGAGGATTAGCTGCCCTTCGGGCCGGATGCGGAGTTAAGACCTGGCCATCCGGCCTCCAGGGCTTTGCGGCGCTTATACATGCCTATATAGCGTACGGACATCTGGACGGCCTTGCCGACCAGGAAGGTGATCAATATACCTTTAAACACCTTCTTAAGCCTGGAAGGGCGGGGCTTTGCCGGCTGCCCGTAGACAGGCTGCCGGCCGCGGCGCTTCCTAAGGAGCTTCAGCAGCGGCTTGCCGACAGCCATCGCCATCTCCAGCCTGGAGCCCGATCCCAGCAGCTCCAGCGCGAAGCCCATAAGGCCGTCCTGAGCCGCCGGCGTCACCTTCGATCTGCCCAGCTCCGCCAGGGGATTCAGGTCTCCGATCTGGCTTTGCCGGCGGCGGTAGCGGAGCAGCACCCGCTCCCGGTGAAGCTGCTCCAGGCTGTTCAGTTTCTTGTTGTACAGTTTCATAGGGGCCAATCAATCAGAAAGCGGTTCGTCAATCTCCTTCCACCTTTACGTGCCGGGTATCGTTCATATCCTCGTCGTCATCTTCGCTGGATTCGGTAAGGATGCGGATGAAGATGCTGGTGAAGGCCTTGATGATGGCTTTTCGGGCCATAAAAAGCAGCAACAGCAGCAGCGCGAACAAGCCTGCGGTAATGAAGGCGCCGCCTATGCGGCTGCCCACCAGCTCCGTGAACGTTTCCATCAGGCCGAAGCCCAGGAAGGTAAGTACGGCAAGCGCGATAAACAGGTAGATAAAGGCGAGCATCAGGTTGCCCAAAAGCGTTGATGTGCGCTCAATCAGGCCCAGTTTAAAGAGCCCGAAGCGCACATCAATGAATTCGCTTGCCTTTTCTTTCCAGCGCGTGAAGAAATTCATCGGCGGAAAGCGGTATTAGGCATTGTAGATTTCTTCCTCCAGGTCCTGCGCCTTTTTGGAGAAGCGCTGCTTCATGCTGTCCTGCAGCGAGTTCAGCTTGTCCTTGAGCTTGTCAACGGTTTCCTGGCGGCTTTCCTTGTCGGTGGCCAGTACATAGCCTACAGCTGCGCCTACGGCGGCGCCGATCAGCAGCGTAGCGACGGTTTTTCCGGTATTTGCCATACGTCTGTGGATTGAGATGGGTGAGAGTGAAAATGATTTATCAGCTGCAAAGATTAAAAGATCATGCCACTTACGGAATACCTGGCGCGGTTTTAATACGGGTGATATCCCGGTGAGGCACAGGGACTTTCTGCCATATAATACAGGCAGCGGCAAGATTCCCCGAAAATATTCACCGGACACCTGCGCTATACTTGTACAGTGATTACACCTACCCAAATCCGGCAATGCCTGCTCCTGCTGCTCATTTTGCTCGCGGCGATCCTCGTCGCCGTGCAGCTTTATCCCTTCGTGCCCGGGCTCCTGGGCGCCGCGACGCTGTATATCCTGCTCCGTCAATGGTTTTTCCGTCTTACGGTCGTCCATAACTGGAAGAAATGGATCGCGGCAACCGTATTCATCCTGGGATCCCTGCTGGTATTCGTGCTGCCCTTCCTGGGCGCGGTACTCATGGTTGCGCCGAAGATCGCGCTCTTCACTGAGAACCCCAACCTGGTGTCGAACTCGATCCGCACCGTTACGGAACG
>JASLDA010000371.1 GCA_030151745.1 Chitinophagaceae bacterium
TCGTCACGGCGGCTCCCATCCACCTTTCCGTGCCGTCGGAAGCATATGGCACCTGCAAGGGCAGCACCTTCCTGTCGGTCGTAAAAGCGTTCATATTGATAGCCGATGCGAGCATCGCAAGCATTTCGTAATTCGCCGAGTTCTTTCTCACCTTGGCAATGCCGGATATCCACTCATCCAACAGGAAGCTGTTGGATGAGTGGTCATTCAGCAGAGTTCCCAGGTTGCTGCCCAGCAATCCCGACAGCAGCGTGCTTTCCGCCGGCCGTAAGGAAAACCTGGGGAGCGGGTTGAACTCTTTGCCGAAAATCAGCCTGAACCCGGCAATGCACCGGTCTATGAATTCCTGGGGATCGGCCGGGGCCACGGATGCGGGGTCCACCAGGTTCAAGGCCGTATAATCGTCGATCCGTTTTTGAGCGATCTTGGCAACCGAGTCTGCGAACGACTTAAGGTTGTTAAAGTCGTCGATAGTATTCTCATGATACTCGTAGATACTGTGCTCGATTCCGAAATCGCTCAGGCTGAACAAGAGGTCTCTGAATGCCTGGAACTGGGCCAGCGTCGCGGAGCTCGCGAATGTGGTGCTTGCAGCCGCCAGGTTCTGCTTCGCATTGTAGAGCGCCGTAAAGGCGGCATCCACCCGTCCATAGAAATCCGACAGGTCATAGGTATTCACTACGCCATCCGCTTCGGAAGGCGTGATATAGTCCGTCGTTCTCAGGTGCTTGCAGGAAGTGATAACCCTTCTCAGGTAGAAGAGCACCGGCCATACCTCCTCTATTGCGCGGATGCCCGAGCTTATCACCTGGCCGTATTCGATGCTAAGCTTCACGTCTTTGTCAGGCCCCATGCCGCTGTGTCGCCTGACGGCGGTTTTTATGCGCTGGGACAATTCCGAGTCGTCGTTTTTCAGGTCGTCCGCGATCATGTACACCATGTCCAGCGGCTGAATGTCCAGGTCCTGCAGCAACACTTCCACGTCGGTAGCGGGGCCCGTTACCGGCTGGCAGGTCACCTTGCAGCCTATGCCCGCAGGGCTGCCGATCATATCCCCCACCCACTTGTTCAAATACGATTCCGCCCGGGATCTGCCGGTGTGCCGCAATGAATTCCAGCCTGCGGGATAGCTGCCCGAACTATCAAGATGCATGGTAAACCGCTGGTACACGGGGATACCGGTTTTCGGCGTGTTCACAAGCTCCACCTCGGCTACCGTATTCCCTTTCGAAATGGCGTCGGTAATACCGCCCGCCTTGCTCTGGTTGCCCTGCACCAGGTGAAATACGCCTTCGGCAGTAGCCAGATCGCCGGTAGCATCCATCAGGTCCCATATCCAGTTGATCTCGTTGTCCATAGCCTGCCTGTCGCTGCTGCCGACACCGGATATGCCTGCGGCAGCGAGCATGGAGGATATGCTGCCGGCCGTCTTGTAGGCTTCGATCAATGCGATGCCGTTTACAACATTCCGGGATTTCACATCGTTCATGTCGCTGCCGGAATAGCTTATGATCGTATCGGTAAGCGGGTATTTATTGCGCAATAGATACACGTACTGGTCCGTGGTATAGGTAGGAGGGCTGTACCTGTCGTGCAACCTGCGCTCGAATTCGTAACCCAGCAGCACCGCCAGGGGCTGGCCGTTATTAATGCCTTCCAATATGCCAAGCGCGTTTCTTACGCGTTCCGAAGAGATATTCACTGACAGGGGGGAAGCCGTACTTGCATTTGCCCTGTTGATAAATCCATTGCGCAGCACGGCCGCGGTGGCCGCCTGGTTGAGCGAGGCGGCATGGATGTAGCCTTGATTGGAGCTGTCCTTCTCTATCGTGCCTGAGAAGTTTGAGGTGGGCGGCGGGACCGTGGTGCGGGAGCCCTTCCTGTATACTTCCTCCACCCATCCGTAGGCCCCCAGGAAAATCCCTTTATTCCTGGCCAGGCTTCCATCCGTAATGCCGCGAATGGCATTCAAGCGCTGATTGACCAGGGCAAGCCGCCAGGTATCGAAACGGTAACAGGCCGCATCCATAACCTCGCTGGTCAGTAATTCCAGCTCGCCGACGGTATTGCCGGATAAGGCGCCCAGGGCCTGCCTGGTCTTAAAAAGGTTGGCGGCTTCGGGGCGATCCGCGGCCATGGGGGTATCCAGGAAGGCGGATACGCTCCCGAAACCCTCGTACGGCGTATCCAGGATCGCCCACCTGCTGCCGCCGCTATACAATTTAAAGTCGGGATCGCCCGGGGGGATGGGACCGCTGTTCCCATTGTCGCCTTCTCCATGTGCCCCGGACGTGGGGATATTGATAAGCTCCGGATCTATACGCTGGTCGGGCGGTATATGCAGAAGATCGCATGCCGCCTCGAAGTATTCCAGCAGCAGCGATTGCCTTGCAAAAAGATAAAGCAGTGAAACGTCGGGAATTTCTCCCACGCCCCAGGCATCGTAATTCTCATACTTTACCTGCTCGAAGCTGGCATTGGCCAATAAGCTGAGGTAATTCTGGCCGCCGCCTATATCGGGCAGCGGAGCATTCCTGTTCGTAAATTTCGGAGCGACCAGCGGCTTCTCTATGGAGGAATGCTGCTCCATAAAATTGATCTGCGCCATCCGCGGCTTGGGATTCAAATCAAGGCCCGAATCGGCCTGAATGCGGTCCATCCTTCCTTTCTGCTCCTGGTACCACTGCTGCGTGAAATCGTTTTGCTGCTCCTTCGGGGACCGCTGGTACACCAGGTTGTTCCAGATATAGGCGGGGCCGAGGCCTACTCTCAGCACCCGGTCCACCGATACCGGGCTGTGCCCCAGCACGTCGGCCGCACCCTGGTCCCCGGAATAAGATAGCGAGCCGGCAAAGGCCGCCCAATGCGAGTCCAGCGCCGCGGTTACGTTATATATCTTCGTATGGAAATCGGCCATGGGGTCGGCTCCCCATACCATCTTCGAATAGGCGGTTGCCGGCAGCACGCCATAGGGCTGCACCCCGGACCTGACGCTGGGCAAGGCGCCCCGGCTGTACACATAATCGCTGAAGAAATCCCGCAGCTTGCTGGTCGTATCCGGAGTCACCACTTCGGAGACCATATTGTTGAGATAGTAGCCCCAGGACACGGCCCACAATGCGTTATTCATGTTCATGGCATCGTGAATGTCCGTTCCGTTACTCTGGAAAATATGGTATAAGGTATCGTACTCGATACCCAGGGCCTCGCAGAGGAGCTGGCCGTCCCGTTTGTTGACATTATTCGGAACAGGCGTGAACAGGGGGCTCTCCCGCTCCGTTGCATAAGTGACCTTATTGCCATGTTCAACGGCGCTGTATCCCGAGTATTCGGTATCGGTATTGTTGGTGCTGGTTCCCTGCTTCAGCAATGCGAATCCATCGGTGTAGTGGTGGCTGTCTATCAGGCTCTCAAGACGCGCCTGCGATGCTTCTTTCGTAAGCGTGGTTTTAACCCCCAGCGCCACTATGCGATAAAAGCCGGAGTTCCAGGAATCCCGGTCTATCGATATTTTTATGCCTAGTCCTTTTGCTATCGCCTCGTTGAAATCCGTCATCCATCTCAGCCCGGAAGCGGAACTGGCATTTATATCGCCGCCTGATTGCGTGAAGCTGTCGTCGTTCGGATCGATACCCATCTTCAGGTTGTCCGGTATGGGGTTCGTCTGCACGGAATACACCTGCCCGGAAAAACTATAGCAGGTGATCACGAACGCATCGGGCATGATATGCGTAAACGGCTGCATCGCCCAGGAATCCGCACGTTGCGCCGGCGCGGGTGCGCCTGGCATGGTCTGCAGCGTCACCCAGGCCGCCCGCTGCGCACCGAAGCTCCTGGAGATCAGATCCCAGGCCTGTACCTTCTCCTCCTGGGTCGCCGCCGCGGCAAAACTGGCCCAGTACCGCTGCCCTTCGGCTATCTCGTCATCCGTCAGCTCCGTCTCATGGGTCTGGCCGGCGATATCGTCCGGGAATATACGCACCCATAATTCATAGGGCGCACCTGAAGAAAACGTCGTTTCGATCCGTATGGGGAAAAACAGGATGGGGATATGATCGTCAAGCTGGGCGACCATATCCTGCTGCGAGGGATAGTAGGATACCAGCTGGGCAAAGTAATTCTGCTCGGCGGCCATTAACCCGTCATAGGTAGCCTGCAACTGCCCTAAAGCCGCATGATGATTATCGATACTTGCAAGCAGATCGGCTGTATCGAGGCTATTATTGACGGCAATATCCAGGCTGCGGGTAGCAATTTTCAGCGCTTCCCGTTCCACGGTAATGCCCTGCTCGGTTTGCAGCTTGCTGATGCGAACATCCGTAATGTTGTATATGAGCTCTTGGAAATTTATTTGTTCAGCCATAAAAAAATCTTAGCGGGTTATGGTATTAGCTCGTCGGCGTGCACGCTGAGCTTTACGGGTAATTGCAGCAGCGCATAGGCCATACTGGCGGCGTTTTCCGCCCAGATAACATTTTCGGGATTGGCGCCGGTAACGGTGATGGCATTCTTCACGGCGTTAATGAACCCGTTACCTCCTATGGAATTGATATTCCCCCAGTTGAGATCGTCCCAGTCGCCGCTGACGGCGGATCCTGTCCCTCCATAAGGCGATCCGGCTATATCGGCTCCAAACCGGATCTCGGCCACCCGTTCCTGGAAGACGAAGAAATAACCGGCATTGGAAACATTGTTTGTAACGCCTTTCGCCGTTGCGACATCCAGGTCGAAGGCAAGAAAATAGATATCGGGATCCACCTTTGCAGAAAATACGGGGTAGAGCTCTCCCCCGCTCTTGGGCACCCTGTTGAGGGCTCCCAGGTTAGCCCCGGGCCATTCGGCCTGCTGCATATAGATGATCGTGCCGGGATATTTCTCCAGCAGGTCGCCCCGTATGGTCAGTATCAGCAGGTCCGGGTGGGTGAAGCTGCTTACAGGCCTGAACGTATGGTTACCCAGGAATTTCTCAGGCAGGGAGCCGGTCGTCGGCCAGGTATGGATCGGCTTGATGTCCTTCTTGCTGTCCAGGTCCGTGCTAAGCTGGGAAACGGAGGCGAGCGCGTCCGAATATCCCCAGAAAAAAGAAAAGCAGGTACCGCGCTGATCGGTCGGATAGCCCCGCCAGAGCAATTCCCGGCCCATTTCATGATTCGCGCCCACCATAAATGCCTCGATATGGTCCTGGGACATTTGCAGCAGGTTGATCGAATTCGGCTCTATTTTATTGAGGCCGGGCATGATCCATTCCGTGGATATGGCTGCGAGATCTTTATACAGCGGCACCTGTATCTGGGGCGCCGCGAGTATCAGGTCGACCCTGGTAACAGGAGCCGATGTATTGGTAGCAGGGTTTTTAAGGCTTAGCTGCTTTTGCGCCAGTTCCAGTATGGAGGTCTGGGGAAGCGTTTTCGTACGGATGGAAGCAGCGACGCCGCCGATATTCAATGGCGGCCCCGGGTTGAAATTATACGACGGCAGGGACGATAATGTGGTGTGCAGGCTCATCACAGCGCTTACGAATGCCGTGGCCGCCGGGCTTGGCGCACCGCCTACGTTTGCGGACAGCGGCGCGCCGGGGCTGGTAAGGGTGAAGCTTGATACGGAAGGCAGCGATGCCGTATAGCCCGGCGTGAGCATCGGGGGCGGCAATATGCTGTACGTGGACATCGCCGCCGGGGCCGTATAGGCGGACGCAAGGCTTACAGACCCCGAGTTCACGGTCTGGATGATCGACTGCGTGGTCACGGCGGCGGAAGGCGTGCTCATCGTTTTCATCAGCGAGCTTGCCGGCCGGGTCATTCTTCTGAATGCACCCGAGAACATCGAATTTGCCAGCCGGCTGCCGGAAACGGCTTTGTAGACCGTATCCGTTGAGCTGCTTACCACCACCTTGGTATGCATGTTCGAGGCGATGTTCACGACCAGCTCATCGCCAAGCGCCGCTATGTTCTTTGTATACAGGCTGGTATTGGCCTGCATGGACAGCTGCAGCTGGCGGATCTTTCGGTTGGCTTCTATCACTTCGCCGATCTGCTGCCATGCTATCTGCATGTATTTATCCTGGTTTCGCCTTACCACTTCAGCCCCGATGCCGGCAAACAGGCGGAACCTCGGATCCAGGTTGATGGTATTCAACCAATTGTCCGATACATTGCCGGTCAGCGATTGCCTCGCGGCATGCCATCTTCCGTATATGGGCGGCCCAACGATCGGATCGACGTTGACCGTATTCAGCATATCGGCAGGGTTGTTCAGGATCGTTTTCAGCCCCGTTACGAAGTTGCTGGTATCCGGCCAACTGTCCGGCGTCGCATCGGCCGGGTGCAGCACGCCCTGAAGGTTTATCGTATCCGGAGGCGTTTTGGTATTCACCAGCGGATTGCCCGGCAGCTGGAGATCGATTTTTCGCTTGCCTACCTGGCTGCTGCTCAGCTCCCGCGGCTTCAGCGCGCCAACCAGCGCTTCGAAATCTATGTTCTCGCCGGTCATGAAAGACCAGTGATAGTATATGGGAAACTCGTTTCGTGGATTGTTGTAGCTGAGGTCTCCCTGCTTCCAGGAGGGAAGTAGGGGATCCATCCCGGCATTGGGCTTGCCCAGTCCGGCAAGGCGCCCTATGTCGAAGGTGGGTACCAGGAACGCCTGGTACCTGGTATTGGGCTCCAGCCTCCGGGGGCTCATTATCCTTGATATCCCCTTATCGGGGTCGGATCCCAGTATATTCTTCAGGGTGCCGAGCGCAGTGCTTAAGGAGGTGCCGGAGCTGCCGCCGCTTATGTCGTCGTTGATATGCACGTGCGCCCAGGCCCATAGCTGCTGCTCCGAAGGCAGGCCGCTTGCCAGCCCGGCCGATGTGAGTGAAATGGACGGAAGCACCCCGCTAAAGGGCATATCCATGAACTCGGTTTCCTTCAATACAAGCAGCGTGATCCAGGGTCTCAG
>JASLDA010000400.1 GCA_030151745.1 Chitinophagaceae bacterium
GATGATGTCGATGATCTGCTGCGCGCTCTGGGCGCCGAGAAAGCTCCGGAGCTGGGCGTAGATGTTCTCGGTAATGTTCGTGGGATCGACGAACAGCCCGATCAGGGAAATGATCACCAGGAGCAGCGGACCTATGGCGAAGACGGTATAGTAGGAAAGCGAAGCGCTCAGCTTCATGGCGTTGTCTTCCATGAACTCCGAAGCGCTTTGCTTCAGCACCTGAAAGAAGCTGGGCTTTGCATAGTTGCTTGACATAAGCATCAGTCGTTGACTCCCGCAAACTTCGCCATATTCGTACCAATTCCGGCTCCCGGGCTATAAGCTGCGCCAGGAGCGGGCTCCGGGCTTCCACAGAATTGAAAACGGTTGTGAAAAATATTCTACAAACGATTCGGGGAGCCTCCGTAAACTTCCTGATTCTCACCGATCCATTTCCCGGGGCCCGCAGCGGCTTGATTGTTTTCGACGTATGGCAAAACCTGCAGTCATGGCACGTTACGGTGAAAAGGCCGGAGAAAAGGTCGAGAAGGCGATGCACGAGATGCATGAAGGCACGCTGAAGAGCGGCCGCGGCGGCAAGAAGGTGACCAGCCGCAAGCAGGCGATAGCCATCGGTCTTTCCGAAGCCCGGGAAGAAGGGGGCAAGGTTCCGAAGAAGGCGGCATCCAAGAAGAGCGCCGCACCCAAGAAGACGGCAGCAAAGAAAAGCTCCGCCCCTAAAAAGGCCGCTTCCAGGAAGAGCACGGCCAAGAAATCGGAATAGGCGTTCAGCGCAGGCCCCGTAAGGCCTCGTCCATATAAATCTTGAGGAGAGCCAAGGATCAGAGAGCGGAATTAGTCATCGGAAGCTAAAAAACTACCAGAATCACAACCCCGGGACCGTAATCCCGGGGTTGCGGGCGTTATGTCACGCGCCGGCCGGGAGCATTTCCGGCCGGGCTGGTCCCGGAGCCTGCGATCGTAAAAGTTTACTTCTATTTGGATAAAGGTGCGGCCGGTAGCCGTCAACCGATAATTTCGCTGATCCAGAATCCGCGCTATGATCGAAGTAAACGCGATTGCAAAACAATATACACTGACCAGGAAGCAGCGGACCGAGCTGCATACGCAGGCCGATACCATTCAGGCCGTCCAGGATGTGTCCTTCCGCTGCGAGCCGGGACAGGTATTCTCCCTGCTTGGACCGAACGGGGCCGGCAAGACCACGACGCTGCGCATGATAGCTACTCTGCTGAAGCCCAGCAGCGGCAGCATCCGCGTGGCCGGGTTCGACACCC
The DNA here is from genome assembly GCA_030151745.1 of Chitinophagaceae bacterium. Taxonomy (GTDB): domain Bacteria; phylum Bacteroidota; class Bacteroidia; order Chitinophagales; family Chitinophagaceae; genus UBA1952. Next base: position 1,278 of record JASLDA010000400.1, read on the forward strand.
AGCAGCAGTCGCTCGAGGTGCGCAGGCGTATCGGGTTCCTGACGGGCGCTACCAACCTCTACGACCGGCTGACCCCGCCTGAGACGATGCGGTACTTCGCGGAGCTGTACCGGATCCCCAAGTCGGTGTACGAGCCGCGTATGGAGCAGCTGTTCGGTCGTTTGGGCATAGACGCCTTCCGCAGCAAGCGGATCGGGCAGCTTTCCACCGGTATGAAGCAGAAGGTATCCATCGCCCGCACGATGATCCACGACCCGGAGGTCGTCATCTTCGACGAGCCGACCTCCGGCCTGGACGTGGTTGCGGCCAATAATATCATCACGCTCATCAGGGAATGCCGGGCCGCAGGCAAGACGGTCATTTTTTCCTCGCATATCATGAGCGAGGTGGATCTCCTCTGCGATAAGCTCGCCATCATCAACCAGGGCCGGCTCGTATTCAGCGGCAGCATAGCGGACTTCCGCGCAGAAGCCGCCGCAGATTCGCTCACCGAAGCCTTTATCCGTATCGTTACACCCCGCTGATGTACTTGCAATGCACACGATAGTTACCATTTTCCTCAAAGAGCTCCGCGCCACGCTCCGTGACCGGAAAACGCTGATCTCCGCCATCCTGCTCCCGGCTATAGCGATGCCCCTGCTGATCCTGGGCGTTACCCGGCTCCAGAAGCGCCTGAATGAGCGCGACAATGCCAAGAAGCTGACCGTGGCCCTGATCGATCCCAGCGCGGATCTCCGCCGCTCGCTGCAGGATTCCAGCATCAGCTACCGGACCGATGTGTCCCTTGCCGCCGCCCGGGATTCCGTAGCGAAGGAGCAGTTCGACGCCGCTGTCCGGATAGTGCCTGCAAAGGACAGCCTTCTTCCGGAAGAAGTGCAGCTGCTCTACAAGTCTACGAACCTCAGCGTGGAGAAGCGGCTCAGCCGGCTGCTGGATGCCTATAAGGACACCCGTATCCGAGAAGGGCTGCAGCGCCGCGGCCTGGACGAATCGCTGCTGACGCCGGTCATAGTACAGTCCGTCGACGTCGCCTCTACCCAGGAGCAGATCGGAATCCTGGCAGGGGGCTTCCTGCCGTATATTTTCCTCCTGTTCTGCTACCTCGGCTGCCTGTACCCGGCCATAGACCTGATAACCGGGGAGAAGGAGCGCGGCACGATCGAGACCTTGCTGACGGTGCCGGTGTCTAGGCTCAATATCCTGATCGGGAAGATGCTCTGCATAAGCGTCACCGGCGTCGTGGCGGCTATAATGACCATCGCGGGACTCTTTGCCTCGCTGCATTTCATGAGCGAGGTGCCGAAGGAGATCCTGAGCACCATCGAGGATATCCTGAGCTTCCGCTTCATCCTGATGCTGTTTGCCATGATGATACCGCTCAGCCTGTTCTTCGCAGGCGTCCTTTCCGCGATCGTTGTGCGCGCTTCCAGCTTCAAGGAAGCTCAGAGTTTCGCCACGCCACTCATGTTTGTCGTCATCATTCCGGCCATGATCGCCCTGATGCCGGGTATGAAGCTGAGCTGGGATACCGCGTTTATCCCCATCCTGAATATCGCGCTTGCGACGAAGGAGATCATTGCCGGCACCATTCAGCCAGGTATGTATGCAGCCATCGTAGCATCGCTCACCCTGGTCGCGATCCTTGCCATTTTGCTGAGCGTCCGGCAATTCTCGAACGAGAAGAATATTCTCAAGTAGCGGCTGCCGGCCGGAAGGCCGATCGGAAGCAATAAAAAAGCCGTTCGGACAGAACGGCTTTTTTATT
>JASLDA010000438.1 GCA_030151745.1 Chitinophagaceae bacterium
CCCGGCACGGTCGTTTGAGCGCGCAAGGCGGAAAAGACGGAGACAAGCAGAACGGCTGTAAGGATGATCCGGTACATAAACGGGAATAAAGTTAATCCGCCGCTTTATTGCGCAGCACTTACCTTCACGCTTGAAACAATCGTCTTATAAAACTTCATAACATGGCAAAAGTCAAGTCCGGAGACACCGTTCAGGTACATTACAAAGGCACGCTGAAGAGCGGCGAGCTCTTCGATTCATCCGAAGGCCGCGAGCCGCTGGAATTCACCGTGGGCAGCGGACAGGTGATCAACGGTTTCGATACGGCCGTGGTGGATATGGAGCCGGGCGAAACGAAGACCGTTCATATCCCGGTTGAGCAGGCATATGGCGAGCGCACGCAGGAGGCGCTGATCTCCGTTCCGCGCAGCGAGTTCCCGGAGGATATCACCCCGGAAATCGGCCAGGAGCTCCAGATGTCCGACGACCAGGGACATATCTTCCCGGTAGTGGTCGCGGGCGTAGAGGCCGATCACGTAGTTCTCGACGCCAACCACCCGCTGGCAGGCCATGATCTGACCTTCGAGATCAATCTGGTGAAAATCGCCTGAGGCGGTTGAAGATTGAAGATCTGGGATTTTCGATACTTAACGATAAAGAGAAGCCGCTCGTGCAGGGCGGCTTCTCTTTTGTTAAATGCCTGGAAAGTACCTGCACACGCCTTTAAGCGGCTCTCAACCTCAAGGCCGCAACCATTACATTTGTGACCCCCACAGACGTATTTGCCCATGATGCTACATACCCTGCTGCTGCAGGCCGACTCCCTGGCCCAGGCCGCTACCGCGGCTGCCGCTTCCGAAAAAGTATCGCTGTTCCAGCTGCTGATGCAGGGCGGCGTACTGATGATCCCGCTGCTGCTCTGCTCCATCGTCATGGTGTACATCTTCGCGGAACGCTGGCTGGCAATCCGTAAGGCGGGCTCCGACGATCCGCAGTTCATCGCCCGCGTACGGGACCTGATCGGCAGCGGCAACCTGCAGGGAGCGCGCTCCGTATGCCGGAACACGGCCACCCCGGAAGCGCGCATGATCGAGAAGGGCATCGGCCGCATCGGCAAGCCCATGGACCAGATCGAGCGCAGCATGGAAGCCACGGGCAAGCTGGAGATCTACAAGCTGGAGAAGAACCTGAGCATCCTGAGCACCATCGCGGCCATCGCGCCGATGTTCGGCTTCCTGGGAACCATCTTCGGGATGATGATCCTGTTCTCCGACATCCAGCGTGCGAACAGCCTCGAGATCAACACGCTGGCCGGCGGTATCTATACAAAGATGGTGACCTCCGCCGTCGGTCTGATCATCGGCCTGCTTTCCTATATCGGATACCGCTGCCTCAACGCGCAGATCAACCGCAGCGTCAACCGCATGGAAGCGACCACCACCGAATTCCTGGATATCCTGCAGGAGCCCGCTCATTCCTGATCTCTGACGTATGCAGTTACGAAAACATTTACGGGAAGGCGGGACGGGCGACGAGCCGCATACCGGCGCATTGAACGATATCCTGTTCATCCTGCTGTTCTTCTTCCTCATCATCGCCACGCTTGCAAACCCGAACGTGATCAAGCTGGCTATCCCCAAGGCGAAGAGCGATACGAAGGCCAAGCAGACGGTCGTCGTCTCGATCGATTCCCTGCAGCGGATATATGTCCACACGCATCCTGCCAACCCCGATTCGCTGAGCACGATGATCCTGGACGCCATGAAGAAATCCGCCCACGATACAGCGACTATCGTGATCAATGCCGATAAAAAGGCGGATGCGGAAAGCATCGTCGCCGTAATGCGCGCCGCGCAGACCCTGCGCCTGCGGACGGTCCTGGCGGTTGAGAAGCAGAAGTAGCCGTTCCGGCCCCTGCTATCTCAGCGGACGATATTGAACCAAGAGCCGTAAATGACATTCCCGGCAGGATCCTGATGCCGTTGAGAACGTCGCGACGTTCCCGCAAATTGCCGCTATTGTGCGGCAAGCCCTTTCGCGATCAGCGGGAAAGCAATTAACGTAATACGCTCTACATACAAGCGCGTTAAGCTGGCAGCCGGGCTTCGGTCCCGGACCAGGAGGCGCCGGCCCACCCATTTTCACAACCGGGTGCGCCTGATGTCCTTGCGATATTCCGGAAGCAGTTTGCAGGTTGCCGCCGTTTGCGGATTTTTACAGGCTTAAACGGCCTGTCATCGCGTTCCCGGCAAACAAGCTTGAATCCCCGATTGAGTACCTGAAGGGCGTTGGCCCCCAACGGGCCGCGCTGTTGCGCTCCGAACTGCAGATCGGCACCTTCGGCGACCTGCTGAATCATTTCCCGTACCGGTATTTCGACCGGACGCGGATCGTGCGTATCGGCGATCTGGAGCCGGGGATGGAATACGTGCAGCTGAGCGGGACCCTGGGATTCTTCGAGGAACAGGGCGAAGGCCCGAAGCGCCGGCTCACCGCCATGCTGAGCGACGGCAGCGGCCGCATCGGCCTGCTCTGGTTCCAGGCCCGGCA
>JASLDA010000440.1 GCA_030151745.1 Chitinophagaceae bacterium
GCAGCTCGACGTAATAATCGTCGCCGAACAGATCCAGCCACCATTTGAAGACCTTTTCCGCCTCTTCCTCGCCGTGGCGGAGAATGGCCTGGGGCACCTCCGCGCCCAGGCAGCAGGTGGTGGCGATCAGGCCTTCATGGTGCTTCAGCAGGATTTCCTTATCGATCCGGGGATACTTGCTGTACATGCCTTCGATAAAGCCCATGGAGCACAGCTTCACGAGGTTCCTGTAGCCGGTCTCGTTCTTCGCAAGCAGCAGCTGGTGATTCCGGCGGTCCTTCTCCCCTTCCGCTTTTTTGAACTCGCGCTTGTGGCGGTTCTCAACCAGGTAGAACTCGCAGCCCACTACCGGCTTCACCACCGGTTCCTTGATCTCCTTGCCGTCCTCGGTCTTGCCGACGACCTTGGTATTTTTCCAGGCGGCAGCCACGAATTCGAACACTCCGAACATGTTCCCGTGATCGGTGATGGCCAGGGCCGGCATCTCGTCTTTGGTCGCCTTGGCAAAAAGACGGGGTATGGACGAAGCCCCGTCGAGCAGGGAAAACTGGGTATGGTTGTGGAGGTGGGAGAATTTCATTGCCGCGCTTCGCTTTCGTTTGTAACACGGGTCTGCAGCAGGAGCCCGACCGGCGGGCACAAGACTTAAGCCTGAAAATTCAAACTGATTTTCAAGACATTACGCCAAACGCCACAACACCTGCCTGCAAGTTTCCGGGATTTTACGAAGTTCGGTTAAAATGCGGTGCCGCGTGCCAGTTCCATTATCCACAACTGTGCGAAAAAATGCGGACCTGCCGTAGTCTTGTGATGTCAGGAAACCCCTCACCAACATATCGCTGCCGGCCCCTGCCGGGCTTCAGCGTAGAATGGGCGGAGGTCTTCAGCCGAATACCCGCTCCATGGCCGCGGCCTTCAGCCGCATCTCGTCCCACTCGGCCTCCGGATCGCTGTCCCAGGTGATGGCCCCTCCCGTATGATAGCTCAGATAGTTCGATGCCGAATTGTAAAACAACGAACGAATGACCACGTTCAGGTCGAAACCGCCGTCGGGATCCATATAGCCCACGCTGCCTGAATACAGCTCGCGGCGCGAGAGCTCGTATTGATCCGTCAGCTGCATCACACGGAACTTCGGAGCCCCGGTCATCGAGCCCATGGGGAAGGCATTCCGGATGGCGTCCGTGGGGCCGAGATCCCTGCGCAGCCTGCCTTTCACGGTAGATATCATCTGGTGCACCTGGGGATAGCTGTAGATTCCGAACAGCTCCTCGACCTCGACGCTTCCCGGCTCCGAAACAATAGCCAGATCGTTCCGGACGAGGTCCGTGATCATCACGTTCTCCGCCCGCTCTTTTTCGCTGCCGCGCAACGCGGCCATGATCCGCTCATCTTCCTCCATGCTCGCGCCGCGCCGCGCCGTGCCCTTGATCGGCTGCGAGATCAGCGCATCGCCGCGCCTGCACAGGAAGCGCTCCGGGGAAGCCCCCATCATGAATCGGAATCCATCTTTGTAAAAAGCTGCAAAGGGCGCCGGCGACAGGGCATTCAGCCGCAGGAATACCGAAGCCGGGTCCAGGCCCGGCGCTTCCGCAAAGGCTTCGGTGCAGAAATTGATCTCGTAGCAATCTCCTTCGCGGATATGATGCTTCAGCGACGCGATCTTCCGCAGGTAGCCTTCACGGCCCAGGCGCGGGCTGAATTGCAATGCCGGTATGGATTGAGGCTCCGCTTCGGCGGACAGGATCTCCCTGAGAACCTCGTCTGCGCCGGGCTTCAGCGTCTCCACGACAAGCTCGGCCGTATCCCTCAGGATATATGCGACCGTCTCCGGCCGGAATGCCTTCAATTCCGCGAACCCGAGCCTCGCCGGGTGCCGGGATTCCAGGCGCGGCTCCAGGCTGTTCTTCAGATCGTAGCAAAGCTGCAGGAAGATCCAGTCGCCGCCATGCTCCCGGATCTCGTCAATCCCCCTGAACGGATCCGCTCCGCCCGTTCCGGCTTCTTCCGCGAGCCCCGCGCCCAGCAGGCATTCATAGCGCCCGTAGCGGTCCTCATAGCCATTGCTGTCCATGAAAAGACAAATGCCGAACCGGGAAGCCCAGTTCAGCATTTTATCCTTGGTGCGCCGAAGCTGCTGTGCCTCGAAACGCTGCGTAGCGCGGGTTCTGTTCAAAAGAAGCGCTGCGGGTTAAAAGTCGTCGTCATCGTCGTCGTTGCCGCCGCGGCCGCCGCCGAAATCATCGATGCCCAGATCGCGGAAATCATCGTCAATATCGTCGCCACCGCTCTTCTTGGCTCCGCCCCCGCTCTTGGTCTTGGACTTCGGCAGGTCGAACTCTTCGAAGTCCTTGTCGATCTTGTAAGCATCCTCGTCATTGTCCGGATCGGCGCTGTCTTCGTCGTCAAAATCCATCTCGGCATCGTCCTCTTCCAGGTCGTCATCATCATCCTCGTCCTCGTCGCGCTGGCTCTTAACGGCGGTCTTGCGGCCGCCAGCCTTCACAGGCTTGGTCTCAAGCTCGCTTTCGCCATCCTGCGCGATATCCTCCTCGGCAGAATCGGAGGCTGCCTTGGCGGATTTCTTCGCAGTCGCTTTCGCAGAAGCAGCGCTGGCGGCGGGCTTTGCTGCCGCTTTCTTGCTCGTTGTCGTTTTCATCTTACTCGGTGTATGTGGGAGTGAATTTTACGCGTTCCTCAGGGACGTGCAATTTCAGTTCAAGTGCGATTCCGACAAATTTTTTTTCAGTGCTGAATTAGCATAAATTCCGGCCTCAGGGCATTACCAGTAGCTGGTCGCGGCCGGTGCCGTTGCTCACATATCCGACCCTGGCGCCGAGGTACTGCTCCACGAAATGCACGTAGTCGCGGAAGCTCTGCGGGATATCCTCGTAGCTCTTGCAATCCGCCAGGGGCGCATCGTTCCAGCCGGGGAAGGTCTCATACACGGGGCTCACGCTGCGTCCGCAGAGATCGTAGGGCATCTCTTCCGTCTGCTCGCCGTCGACGTTGTATGCAACCGCCGCCTTGATAGGCGTGAAATTGTCCAGCACGTCGGTCTTGGTCATGATGATGTTCGTGACGCCGCTCAGCATTACGGCGTAGCGCAGGGCCACCAGGTCGATCCAGCCCGTACGGCGGGGACGGCCGGTGGTAGCTCCGAATTCGCCTCCTGCCTGGCGCAGGCTTTCGCCCATCTCGTCGTCCAGCTCGGTGGGGAAAGGGCCTCCGCCCACGCGGGTGCAGTAAGCCTTAGTGATGCCGTAAACCTCGCCAACCCGGCTCGGCGCGACACCCAGCCCGGAGCATACGCCCGCGGTGATGGTATTGCTGGAGGTCACGAAGGGGTAAGTGCCGAAATCGATATCGAGCATCGAGCCCTGGGCCCCTTCGGCCAGGATCTTTTTGCCGTCCTTCAGGCGGGAATCCAGCCAGTACTCGGCGTTCACGATCTTCAGGCTGCGGAGGGTCTCCACCGCATCCAGGAAGTCCGCCTCCCAGGCCTGCCAGTCGACGGTTTCCTCGAACTGCTTCAGCATGGTGACATGCTTGGCTCGGATAGCGGCATAGCGCTGTTCGAAATCCTTGCTGATCACGTCGCCGACGCGGAGGCCGTTGCGGCCGGTCTTATCCATGTATGCCGGTCCGATACCCTTCAGCGTGGAGCCGATCTTCTCCTTGCCCTTCGCGGCCTCGGACGCGGCGTCCAGCGCGCGGTGCGTCGGCAGGATGAGGTGGGCGCGGTGCGAGATGTAAAGCCGGTCCAGCACGTCCGGCTGCAGGGGCTGGATGTTGGCGATCTCCTTTTTCAGGGTCACCGGGTCGATCACGACGCCGTTACCGATCAGGTTCTCGCAGTGGCTGTGAAAGACACCGGAAGGGATGGTGTGCAGGACCACTTTCTTACCATCTACATACAGGGTATGACCCGCATTGGGCCCGCCCTGGAAGCGGGCGATGACATCATATTTGGCGGCCAGGAAATCCACGATCTTTCCCTTGCCTTCATCGCCCCATTGCAGGCCGATCAGTACATCTACCATTTATCAACGCAAAATTTAGAATGCAAAAAATCGAAAACGAAGCTGCAAAAGTAGCTAGTCCCGGAATGCCGGCCGGGAAATTGTTGAGCGGCATCCGGCCTCACAGGACGCAGGACGCCGTTTCCTCCCGAAGCAGGGATAAAGAACAGCCCTTAGTT
>JASLDA010000442.1 GCA_030151745.1 Chitinophagaceae bacterium
GTCGTTCGCATCGCTCAGCGATTGCTGTACGAAGGCGACCCCGTCCAGGGTCACGGACCGCTGCAGGCGAAGACGCAGCCGGACGCGCAGCGAATTCCGCAGCGTACTGTAGAACTCCCGGGTGGAATCGGTCGGGACGAGCACAGCATATTCATACAGCAGTCCGTCGGAAATATTGAGCAGCAGGCTGTCCGGCCGGTCCAGCACATTGTAGGCCAGGCCTGCCCCGCCCTGACTGCGGTTGGCTACCTTCAGCGAATAGCTCTTCTCGAAGCTCCCCAGGCCCCAGGTATAGAAATGCGGCAGCCTGCTGCGGAGATTGCAATCGACTATCGTACTGAAGTCGTTATTGCTGAGGTTGCTGCCCTGCTGACCGTAAACCCAGCCGGCGGCAGCGTTCGCATCCATGCGCTTCTGCCGCATGCTCAGGCGCAGGGAATTGGTGATGAGGTAACTGAAGGCCGTGCTGGTATTATTCAGCACACCGGTCGTCGAGTACAGGCAATGATAATGAACAGAGTCGCTGAACTGGGCAAATACCGGCTTCAGGCCTGGAGCACAGGTCAGAACTCCCCCGATCAAGCCTGCCATAATCCGGATGCGGTTCATGCGGCGAAAATACCGCAGCGGGCCCGCCCTATGCCGCTAAATCATTTTCCCGATTCTGACAATGAAAAATACCTGTACTCAATACTTTTGCTACAGTTCGATGACAATTTCCTCACTCTGCTATGACAAATGCACCTGTAGCGAAGAAGCAGCGCCTGCTGAAGTGGTTTAAGCGGGTAGGAATCGGCGGCTTTTTGTTTTTCCTGATCAAGGGCCTGCTCTGGCTGGCGCTCGGCTACTGGGTCGCGCGCTGAGCTTCCTCCCGGGCGAAACGGATGATGGTCCTGCCTTCGACGACCTGGCGCCTGACCGGCACGAAGACGGCATGCACCATGGCGGCGGCAAGCTCCTCCAACGTGCAGAAGCCGGCCGGAAACAGCCAGCGGCCCAGCGGGAACATCCAGTTGATGTACTTGTAAAAGCCATGCGTATGCCGCATCCCCCTCATAGGGCGGATAAAGCCCGGCCGGAAACAGTTCACCTGCCGGAACGGCAGGGCCATCAGGTCGTTCTCCGTTTTGCCTTTGACTCCCGCCCAGCCCTTTCTTTTGCGCTCCCTGCTGTCCGTACCGGCACCGGAGATATAGCCGAAGCTCATCTGGGGATTCTGCCCGGCCAGAACCGCAGCCACGTGCAGGGTCAGCGTATAGGTCTGCTCGAAATATTTTTCCGCCGGCATGCCTACGGACGAGACGCCGAGGCAAAAGAAACAGGCATTGCAGCCTTTGAGCTGCTCGGCCACAGGCCGTATATCCTGCATGTCCGGATGAACGACCTCCCGCAGCTTGGGATGGCTGAAGCCCGCGGGTCGGCGGTTCAACAAAAGCACCGCCTCCACGTCCGGGTGCCGCAGGGCTTCATGGACAACGCCTTCGCCTACCATCCCGGTAGCTCCGGTGACAATCAGCCGCAATGGTGTGCTTCGCTTCATGCAAAAGACGCAGCAAACATTGTGCAGAAGTATAAATGTCTATGATATGTGATTTTATTACACACAAACCGGAATGCCTATCAAAAACATATGTCTTTGCCTTCCCCCGGGGTTCAAGAGCGATTCCGGGGCATGTATCCGAATAATTTACACAACCGCCTGCAGCGATCCGGGAACCCTGTCGCCGGCAGTCGCCAGCGCGCGCCGGGCCTGCTCCAGATGACGGCGGTTATGCGCCACCAGGAACCGGAACACGTCCCCGGTCTTCAGCTTAAGCCAGGCAGCGATCGAAAGAGGTACTGAGCGGCGGTTGAGATTCACGCCGCGGCCGCGTTCCAGCAGGCCGAGCAATGCATCCTGCTGCTCGAGGAAGGTCCGTAGCACGCTGGCTGCATCCAGCTCGCCGGAGGGGATATGCTTCGCGAAAGCCCTCATCCGGGATTTGGGCCGGCCATCCGGGCGAGGCTCCATCATATTTGCGAAATAAGCTCCCAGCCACCCGGACCGGAACGGCGGGGGGACGGCGCCGGGCCCGGCATAGCCGATGCTCCGCTCGAGCAGCGGCAGGTAGAAGCTGCCGTAGCCGTTCAGGTGATCCAGGCATTGGGCGGCGCTCCAGCAGCCCGGTGCAGGCTGTTCCAAAAGAAGCCCCGCCGGGAGATCCTTCCATGATGCAGCCGTCCGGCGCAGCTCCAGGGTCTGCGCATGCAGCTGGCCGAGAAATTCGTTAGGGGACACGGTATTGATCGTTTATTTATGCAAATCTCAGTCCGGCCCTAGCGGAAATTCTTGGTCTGCGCCAAGATTTTCCAGCCGGCGCTTCCCCGGGAATTTGCGGGCCGGGCGCCTGCGGGTCGTGATCGTTGCTCACGGCAGCCTTAACCTCGGTCATAGCCTGACCGTGGAAAGCAGCCTGCTGAACGTAGACGCGTCGATACCGAGATAGGAGGCCAGGTAACGCTGGGGAATGAGGCCCAGCACATGCGGGCTGCGGCTCAGCAGTGCACGAAACTTCTCTTCCGCGCTGAAGCACTGCAGCTCGATCTGCCGCTGCAGCAGGCCCTCCATGACCGCCGCCGTCAACCGCAGGATCGCCGACTCCACTTCGGGGAACGCGCTGCAGACCTGCAGCAGGCTGTCGCGCGAGCAGCGCAGGAAGCGGCTTGCGCTCAGCGTTTCGAGAAAATACCGCGAAGGGCGTCCCGTGAGAAACGAATCGGCAACGCCTGAAAAGCTGCCGGTATAGGTGAACACCAGCGTATAGTCCTTGCCGTTAGCATGCTGGTAAAACGCCCGCTGGACGCCGCTTTCCACGAAATACAAATAACGCTCCGCCGCGCCCACCGTGCAGAGCAGCTCTTTACGCTTCACGGCATGGGGCTCCCAGATGGCTGCCAGCGCGGCCCAGGCGGCAGTGCTCATGCGCAGCTCCGGGTCGAGCAGGCGGCGTATTTGCTGAAGGCTGACTTCTGAACGGTTCATATCCTGTATCGGAAGACGATGGCACCTTATCCCGCCGGCAGCATGCCGACAGCCCGGCCAGGCATCAGAACGCCTGGTACGAGGGCGGCGGCGCGGTCTGATCGAAATCCCATTGATCGTTGCCCTGCTCGGGGAAGCGGCTGCGGAGGAAAAAGAATTTCGTAGCGATGACCAGT
>JASLDA010000230.1 GCA_030151745.1 Chitinophagaceae bacterium
GCAATGCGCGCATCGTCGTTATGCGCTTTGCGAGGGCGTGGCGTTCCTTCAAAACGGTGATCCGGGACCGCTACGCCCCGGAGCAAGGCACATCATCAAAGCCATGACTCATGAAACATGAAACATAAAAAAAGCCGCCCGAAGGCGGCTTTTCTATAGTTGATACTGACGACACGTTTTGTTATTTGCTGAAGCGGAGCACCTGCGTTTCGCCGCTGTTCTTGTTGGTGAGGCGGGCGAAGTACAGACCGTTCGGCAGCTCGGGCAGGGTTACCTGCGCAGTGCTCAGATCGCCGCGGTAAACGGCCTGGGAAGCGCTGTTGACCACGGCCAGGTTCCAGTCGCCGGCCTGCTCCAGACCGTCGATGCGGAAGGTATTGCCTGTTACGGGATTCGGGCTGATGCGCGCTTCCATCAGTTCTGCGGCACGAACGCCGATGATGCGGGAATAGCTCAGGCTGCCGTCGGCGTCCTTTTGCTCGAGGCGGTAGTAGTTCATGCCGCTGGCCGGGAGGCGGTCGCGGTACTCATAGGTCGTTGTGCTTTCGGTAGTGCCCGCGCCGTCGATCGTCTCGATATTGGTCCAGCTGGCGCCGTCGCTGCTGCGTTGCAGGGTGAAGCTTACATTGTTCAGCTCGGAAGCCGTCTTCCATACGAGGTACGCGCCGTTGTTGTCGATGCGGCCGTCGAAGCTTACAAGGTGAACGGGGAGCGCGGTATTGTTGGTGACTGCAACGTTCAGGGTCTGCTGTGAAATGCCGGGGCCGCTGATCGTAAGGCTGTAGTTGTTGCAGGATATCGCTGCGGGAGTCGCCGTGCTGCAGTTGATGCCGGTGCCGCGGTACGTGGCTGCAGCGCCGTTAACGGTACCGGTGCCGCCGGCGGTCGGCAGGGGAAACCAGCTACCGTTGTTCGCGCAGTACATGGTACCCTGGAGCGTCCACAGGGAGATATTCGGCTGGGAGAAAGTAACGCTATAGTTCAGCTGCGGCTCGTAGTTGAAAGTACCGTCGCTGTAGCAATGCTTGTTCGCCAGGGCAACCGGCTGAACATTTACAGAAACCGTATATCCATTAGTCGAAGAAATTGTAACCGCCTTAGATACTACAGCTACACACATAAACAGGACGGCGGAGATGAATTGCTTAAGCATTTTTCGAAGATGTTTTCTTTGTGGTTGGATGCCGTTTTTTTTGTCGCGGCTTGGTTGTGCGCATCCATTTTCAAACGCTGTGCCGCTTTTCTGCCGCCATCTCCGTTATAATACGTTTAAGAAAGATTATCATGATAGTTGTCGCAACCGTTAAGCGGTCGTTAACAAAATAAAGACCGTTAAAAAACGGTGATTTCCTCGTGAAGTATTAGTTAAATAACTAATAGCCTGTTTTACAAGTGAATTTTCCCGCTTGCTTTCCAAATTCAAATTAAATTATTGTCATTGTTTTATTTTCTGAAATTCAAAATATAATCCATCGTCATTCAAGACGAAGAATAGGAGCTCATAATTACACTTCAGGAAAACAGGATTTCCGGCATACCAGGAGTGCCGTGCCAAACTAATCGGGGGATCGGCATGCATAGCGGCGAAGCGCGGTTTAAACGCTGTTTGATGCCAAAAGGCCGCTCACATAACACCAACAACCAATACAACACCTTGTACGAAGCGGGTCGTGCCGTTCGGCTCTGCTTCGGCATGGATGGACTTCCGGCTCCGGGTCGTCCCATCCGCCAAAAAAAGCCGCCCCGGGATATCCGGGGCGGCTTTTACGATTCTTAGCGGAATCCGTCCTTACGGGAAGATACCGAGCTCTTCATAAGCGACGCCTACCTTGTTGATGGCGACGATGAAGGCGGCAGTACGCATATCGGTGCCGGGGTTTGCCAGCATCGCTTCGCGGATCTCGTGGAAGGAGCCGATCATGGTATCCTCCAGGCCGGAGTAGACCAGGTCCACTTCGTCCGGGCCGTGCAGGATCATGCGGCGCTCGATATCGCTCACCGTCTTGCCGGTCAGGCTTTCGACGGAGTTCAGGATCTGGCTGTTCACGTTCTCCGTGAAGCGCTTGTCCATACGGCCGAAACGCACGTGGCTCAGGTTCTTCAGCCATTCGAAGTAGGAAACGGTGACACCGCCGGCATTGAGGTACATGTCGGGGATTACGATCACGCCCTTGGCGTTGAGGATCTCGTCGGCTTCCGGGGTCAGCGGACCGTTGGCGCCTTCGCCGATGATCTTGGCCTGGATGCGCGCGGCATTGCTGGCGTTGATCACGTTCTCGAGGGCGGCCGGGATCAGGATATCGCAGGGCATTTCCAGCACGTCGGCGCTGTTGACGACGTCTGTATTGCCGGCGAAGCCGTGGATGGAGCCCGTACCCTTGCGGTGTGCGACCAGCTTCTCGAGGTCGATGCCGTTCTCGTTATATACACCGCCTTCGAACTCGGCCAGGCCTACGATGAGGGCGCCGGCTTCGTGGAAGAACTTGGCGGCGTGGTAGCCCACGTTGCCGAGGCCCTGCACGATCACGCGCTTGCCCTTGACGCCGGTGCTGAGACCGAGCTTGTCCATATCTTCCTTCACATTGCAGAGCTCGCGCACGCCGTAGAATACGCCGAGGCCCGTGGCTTCGGTGCGGCCTCGCACGCCGCCCTGGCTTACCGGCTTACCGGTAACGCAGCCCAGCGCGTTGACATCGCCCGGATTGAGGGAAGCATACGTATCGGCGATCCAGCTCATTTCGCGTGCGCCGGTACCGTAGTCGGGGGCCGGGACGTCGATGCCCGCGCCGATGAAGTTCTTCTTCACCAGCTCGGAAGCATAGCGGCGGGTGATCTTTTCGAGCTCGAACGGCGTATAGTTCTTCGGGTTGATGCGGATACCGCCCTTGGCGCCGCCGAAGGGCACGTTCACGATCGCGCACTTATATGTCATGAGGGCAGCCAGGGCCATTACCTCGTCCTGGTTCACGTCCATGCTGTAGCGGATGCCGCCCTTGCAGGGGAGCTTGTGCTGGCTGTGCTGGACCCGGTAGGCCTCGATCACTTCCACCTGATCGCCGATGCGGACAGGGAACTTCATGCGGTAGACCGCATTACAGGCCTTGATTTGTTCGAGGATGCCCTTTTCGAAGCGGGTGTACTGTGCCGCCTTGTCGAAATTGCGCTCTACGCCCTGGAAGAAGCTGTAGTGCGGCTGCGCCGGACCGGTGGTTGCAGGCGTCTTGGCGGTTGCTGTTTCTGCCATTTTTTATTATTGAAAAAATTGGGAAATGGTTCGATCTTGTAGTGAGTGATCACTCATCACTCTGGTTGAATTTCTTTTCCAACCTTGCCATCCTGCGCTCCAGATATATCAGGAATGCGATTATGCCGGCAAAGATAGTTGCGAGTACTAAAACGACCACGTAAATCTTGTTCTCTCCGTTCAGCGCATCCATGACCTGGGCTTCGCTGCGCAGGTTGAAAGTGAGTACTGACAGTACTGTCAGCAGGAGTATCCGGCGTGCCTTATTGCCCATCGTATATTATGTTAATGAAGAAAATTCCCGCTTTACCGGCCCGGCTTCGTCCGGTCCGTATGTCAGGCGGTGGTCCAGGCGTCGCATGCGGATGACCAGCTGGGAGATCCAGAGCCCGAAGAGGATCCAGCCGATGAATGCAGGATACAGTACCGTAAGCAGGCGCGGGTCGCTGTCTTTGGGATTCAGCGCGGGGTTCCCCTCGCTGCCGCCGGGGTGCAGGCTCTGCACCAGCCGCGGGATGATGAAAATCAGCGGGAAGATCATCGCGCAGGCGAAAATATTGTACACGGCCGCGATCCGGCCGCGCTTCTCCTCGTCCTTGATGCCTCCCCGGAGAATGAAGTACGCGAAATAGATGAGCATCAGCAGGGCCGCGCAGATCTGCTTGGGGTCGCCCGTCCAGGGGCCGCTGCGGCCGGTCTGCCCGCTCCAGGTGAAGTTGGCCCATTCCATTCCCGTAAGCATGCCGAGGATCGAAAAGATCACCCCTACCTGGGCGTAGGCCGCGGATTTCAGGTCGTCCTCGTGCCGGAAGCCCCGCAGGTGACGGATGGCGTAGTAAACGGAAATAAAGAAGAGCGCCGTCATGGTAAACCACATCGGCACGTGGTAGAACAGGTTCCGGATCGTCTGGAACAGGCCGCCCTTCTGCAGGTTCGGCGTCTGTACCAGGAAGCCGGCGATTGTCGTGTACATCAGCAGGACGGCCGCAGCCACCTTCCACCAGTTACGTTTCATATACCGCAGCGGAACCGCTGAAAATTTGCGCAAAATTAGGCCTCCCGCACTTGCGGCAATCACAAAAAAAGGAAATCACTCCTGCCAGAGAAAGGGGAACAGGATGAGGCCGACCACGACGATCATCAGGTCTATGCCGATCAGGACCAGGGCCAGGGTCCACCATCCTTCCTGGTAGACCGGGGAGACCGCCCGCAGCGAGAGCTTCGCCAGCATCATGAGGATCGGTGTGATGAGCGGGAAACCCAGGATGGCCATCAGCGTCGCGCTCTGCCCCGCCCTCGCGGAGATCGCCGAAAGAAAGGTGAACAGGAGCGACAGCGACAGCGCCCCGGTGAAGCTCGTCATGAAAAACACGCCGGCCTGCACGATGGGCGTGCCGAGCATCAGGCAGAAAAGCCCGAGCGAGATGGCGCTCATGAGCAGCATGAGCATGACGGAATAGATCAGCTTCGCCCCGAGAAAGGTGGCCGGCCTGACCAGCGTATAATAATACCTGTAGCGCTGCGGCGGCTCCTGCAGGAAGCTCTTGGCGATACCGTTGATGGCGATGAACAGCTGCGTGATCCAGAAAAGTACGTTCCAGATCTCCCCTTCCGGCTGCCCGGCCATCAGGTAGATGCTGAACACCGTGGCCCCCGCATACAGGATGACGCTATAGAACGCGGTTTTCTGCCGCCATTCCTGCAGCAGGTCTTTCCGGAGCAGCGCGATGAGCTGGGACATTGCCGCGCGAAGGTAGGATAAGGCGCAAGGCAAATCATGGAACCGAAGCGCGGAGCCTTCGGCATATATGGAAGGGAGCGGAGCGCTTCGCGCTTACGAGAGGCCGCTTTCATGCCCGTCAAAAAAATATGCGCGGCGTCAAAAAAAATTTGGCGACGGAGAAACCCGCCTTATATTTGCACTCCCAAACGGGAACAGCAGTTCTTCAGAAGGTAAACATAAGCGGAAGTAGCTCAGCTGGTAGAGCACGACCTTGCCAAGGTCGGGGTCGCGGGTTCGAA
>JASLDA010000485.1 GCA_030151745.1 Chitinophagaceae bacterium
GCCACGGCCTTGGCACCGTTCTCGCAATACTCCGCGATCCCGGATCGCTCGTCATCCGGGTCCGGCCAGGCGCAGCTCGGACAATCGAAGCCTCCTTTCTGGTTAAGCGCCGTAAGCGCCTTCCAGCCCCGGGCCAGCCCGGCCTCCCCGAACACATGACGGAACGACGACAGCACGGCCGGGATACCCGCGGCGGTTCCCTTGCGGTGGCCCAGCCTCAGGCCGGTGAAACGTTCGGGGTTCTCGGCCCCGGCGATATTCGGTTGCTGCTCCGCCATACTCAGCAGGATTTTGGATTGGGATAGTTCTGGCTCTGGTCTTCCGTGGTATTGTCCAGGCACTGAAAGTCTTTTTCGATAAGCACAAACAGCGAGCCGCCGTCTTCGAGAGGCACATGTGCCTCGAAACCGACCCGGTCGTCCGTATCCCAGCCGGTAGTAAGCGGGGCCGGCACCAGCACTGTAATGGTCCCGTCCAGGAACGACGCGTCTATACTGCCTCCTTCCTGGCTGCGGCGCAGCGTGTACCGGAGCGAACCGCCGGGAAAGGGGGTCATTTCGGTGATCTCCCCGCTACGGAGCAGCCCTTCCACCTCCGGGCGCGACAGGCGCAGGCGCAGGGATGCTCCCTTGATTCGAATCTTCATGCGTGCTTATTGACTGACTGTAATGCGTTGGGGAGCGGTATACAGGTTCATGCGCTCCTCCCGCAGAAATCCGGCCAAAGTTATACCAGCCTCGGCAGCCAGTTCCACCGCCAGGCTCGAGGGGGCGCCTACGGCCGCAACGACGCGGATACCGGCCATCGCGGCTTTCTGGATCAGCTCGAACGAGGCTCGCCCGCTCAGCAGCAGGATCGTGTTTGAAAGCGGAAGCGCCTGCTGCTGCAAGGCTGCGCCGATAAGCTTGTCCAGGGCATTATGGCGTCCCACGTCTTCGCGGAGCGAAACCAGTTCGCCGCGCAGGCTGAACAGGGCGGAAGCATGGATCCCGCCCGTATGGTTGAACATGGCCTACCGGGCCCGGAGCCGCCCCGGCAGGGAGTAAAAAAGCTCCGGGCTGATCCGGATCCCGTCATGAGCCGGGGCTCCGGATCGCCTAATACGGACCGCGTCCAGGCTGGCCTTGCCGCAGATCCCGCAGCTGGAGCTCATATAGAAATTGCGTTCCGCTTTATCCACCTGGAGCCGGATGCCTTCCGCCAGGTGCACGCTCACGGTATTTTCGGCAATAACGACCTCCCGGACATCGGTATATGACCGGATAAGCCCTTCCGTAAACAGAAATCCCAGGGCAAGATCCCTGTCCGCCCCCGGCGTACGCATCGTTACCGATATGGCCCGCTCCTCCGGCATTTCAGCCCCGGTATGCGCCACCCGGATCTCGAGCGGCTCTTCAATTGCCAGCTCATCCACAGCCGGACCGAATGTAGCTCCGGAGAAGCGGTTGATCTGGATTACGGAAGTCTGCATGCCGCTAAAGTTAGCGCAGCACGGTCGTAGCGGGCCGGGACAGGCCGCCGGGGCTTTGAACCGGCAATCAGCCGATCAGCTTACCGATACTCTCCCCTATCGCTTCGAGCAGCTCCCTTTCAGGAAGCGGCGCCCGGAGCTCGTTGATATGCGGGATAACGGCTCTCAGCTCGCCGGAGTCGTCGGTTTCATAATGCACTTCCACCTCCTGCACCTGGACGACAAAGCGGCGCACATAACCCAGGTGCGCAACGCGGAAAGGGAACTCCAGGGTCTCGCCCCGGTAGTAAACAGGCAATTGCAGCGCATCGTCCATAAGAATCTCAACCGGGGAACTCAACCGGCCAGCGCCTGCCGGGAGAAGGGCTGCGCAATCGGGTTGGCGGTCAGCCAAAGTTCGTATTTCATGATCTCCCGATCGACGGCTTCCTGCAGCTCTTCGAAACGACGGATCAGCTCGTACGGCGAATAGCCCCCTTCTTCCTTCATACGATCGATTTCCAGCGCAGGCCCCGCCTTGAAACGTTCCAGGGCTCCCGGATCCCGGCACCAGTCTTCGAAACGTCCGATATCCTCGGGCCGCATGGCCTTGACCAACAGGCTCAGCTTCGGCTCGGGAATACTGAGCAGGTAAGCCTGCATCTCATCGGGAGAGGATTTTTTCGCGTATTCGCGCAGCACGCTTTCCAGCACCCTCTCGTTCCCCATCAGCTCCAGATTCTTCATATCCAGCGCTTTAATAAAAACCGGGCCACCGCAGCCGGAAAGGGCGGCAGGAAGGCTGGGGCTACAGCTCATCATACTCCAGGCGGAGCGGGAAATCCGTCCTGCACTGGGCTTCCGGGGGAAGGCAGAGCCTTCCGCCATTGATAGTGGCAGTGGCGGCCTTCTGGCTGGTATGCGTGAAGAGCCGGTACCTGAATTCTTCGGGGATGGAAAATGCGGTGACGGAATACCCCACATAGAACGGCCCCGGCGGCAGCAGCAGCCCACCGGCCCGCGGAGAAACCCGCAGCCAGTTGCGACGGACCTGCATGGGCAGCGGCCGGATCCAATACGTGGTATCGGCATTCTTTATCTGCAGGACTATCATGTTCAGCCGCATCCGCCCGGTATCCCAGGGCTTCAGGTGAAAATTCACGTACTGCAGGCGGATCGGCCGCGAGCCCAGCTCCGGAACGGCGACCATGTTGAATGTAGAGTCCAGGAACCGGTGGTTCTTCTCGTTGCCCGGCTTGAAAAGCCAGTGCGCATTCAGAGAAGGCGCAACATACCTGAATTGCTTCAGCGGCCGGTCGTTCACGACAATCTCGTCCAGGTCTACCCGCCTTGCGCCGGAATCGGGCACTTCCTGGGCAATCGATGAATAACTGGCTGCCAGCAGGCAGGAAAGAAGCGTACAGGATCTCAACATAGGCGGAATTGCAGCCGCGATATTATCGAGGCAGGATTGAAAGATTCCCTAAATTCGACCCGTGATCGCCGTCATCCGCAGCAACGCTTATTATTATTCCGGGCTACATCGTCTGGAATAGCGGCTATTGCATTCACTCAGAACAGCATTCAATGCCCCGGTTCCGGACAGGACCGGGGCTTTTTGTTTGGCACCAATATATCACTTTACACTAGTGCCAGTATTTTAAAAGTTAAGCCCTGCACATTGCAGGGCTTTGTTATTTTTAATAATTCCAAATCGGAAACAATGCTGTTGCATAGCCTCGAAATTTGGGGGTATAATTCAGCCTCTTGTTTTTATGAAATATCAGATAATAAATGGTAAATGCGTTAAGCTCCTCTTCAGAAAGTGTTACAGACATCCCGTAACTGGCAAAATGATCTGTGTGAAAAAGGCGAAAGCCTTCCCCATAACTGTTGAGGTACATTATTCATACTGCGACTCATGCAGTGATTTGGAATGACCTAGTAGGGAATGAGGTGGGCTTACACCTCATTTCTTTTCATCTCTCTTGTTCGGCACCTTCATCATCGCTTTGAGGATCTTGTCGAAGTCTGTTAGTTCTCTTTTCTCTGATTTTGTGTTTTGCGTTCTTTTATTCTGTAGAGCTTCGAACTCTTTTTTGTCTTTTGCGGCTTCCATAATGCCGATTAGTTTAAGGGTTTCTATTAAGACTGCATCGTTGTTGAAAATGTCCTCTTTTATGTCTTCCACTAGCTTAGGCATGATCTCAATGGAGTCTTGAGTAGAAAGCGCTGGTGCGACATAAGTCTCAAAGAATAGCAGCAATGAACTATCACAGCCCAATCGTTGAAGCTGCTGTTGCAGATATTTGGCAATGGCCTTATTGCGCTTGATGTTCATTTGCCTATCAGTTGACGGTATGTAAGACGTTTTGTGTTCGCGGTCTGTAATACTAAATTGAAATTTTCACTTACGCTTCTGTCTCTCAGGCTTTGCCTAAAGGACATTTCGTTAGCGTACTGCTGTAGGTGCTTTCTGCTAACGTGATAATATACTCCGATGATCGAGCGCTTAAGGTGTGACCAAAAGTTTTCCATCTTGTTCGTCGTATGTCCATCTTCATTTACATACTGCTTCCTTCCATGATCTACTACGTGATGATCGAATGCGGAAGACAGACCTTGGTATGCGATCCATTCGTCTGAAACGATGGTACTACCAGGCTTTACATGCTCCTGAATGATCGGTTGAATGCTCTTCGCTTTGGTATCCGGTACCACTACGCATTTTACCGTTCCTTTCCCATCTATCATGCCGAATACAGGCGTCTTATCCTTGTGGCTCCTGCCTTGGGACTGCTCCACTTTCTTATCCGCATGACGGTTCTTGTTCTTG
>JASLDA010000486.1 GCA_030151745.1 Chitinophagaceae bacterium
GGCGTCATAGACAACCATTGGCATACCTGGGATATTCTATACGATTTAGCACTCCCAGCTGCGCCGAGCGCCGTTGGCGCGCTAAGTCCCCGGCGGACACCGGGACTTACGGTTGCGGCAAACAGGCAATAAAAAGCACGGCCGAAAGGAACATCGCAGTTCGCTGTCGGCCGTGCCATTCCAGAAAATATTTGCCGGCTAAAACATACCGGCATCCTGACTGAAGGTGTAAGCCAGGCGCATATAGCGGCCAACCCAACTATTCAGCCCTTCAAAAACCCAAGCGCCTTACTGATGCGCATAGGTCGTCGTCGTCGTCGCGCTCATGTTGTTGTAGTTGGTGACATATTTCACCACCAGCGTAGAGCTATTGATCGTAGTGATATCCGCTGTAATATTCTGTCCGGAAGCCGTCATGGTCAGCTTCGTCTGGTCGCCGTTGAGCGTCCAGGTACCGGCAGATTTCTGCTGGGGATCGGAGGCATCGCATTTCGTGGCGCCTTCGTCGCTCGTTATAGTGCCGTCCTCGTTGAAACGATAAAGATTATCCTGCTCGCAGGAGCGGATCACGCTGTATACATCGACGGCCTGGGTACCGATCGGCGCAGGATATTCAACGACGGCACTGCTGGCGGTCATTTTCCACATGCCGGTCGTCAGAGTGGCGCGGGTGCCGGAGCCTGAGCCGCTGTCGTCCTTTTTACAGGATGAGAAAATAAGAGTCAGGGCTGCAAATCCAAAAAGAAGTTTTTTCATTGGGGGGGGTAAATTTTAAGAGCCCCAAACATAATATCTCCCGTTGAATTTCACACGGTTATTCAACAAAATACTCCGGATTCTCCAAACCGGAAAACCCCTATTCGCATTCCCTGGCCGGCCGCTCTTCCAGCTGCCCGCTCTTCTCGTTCCACTTGAAGCAGTGGCTGGCCGTCTTCACCATTTTGTTCTTCACAAGCTTGTATTCAATCCGCTGCATCTGGGTGCCGGCACAGCATTGATTCACTTCGATGATGCGCCTGCGTACCGGGTCGAACTCCAGGGAAACGCCGCCGATCTCCGAGCGGAAGTACTTCCGGGTACCGGGATCATAAAGAAAATACACGCTGGAGGTATTAGGCCCCGCATAGCCCTGTTCGAATACGCTGAAATCCTTGTACCCGTCGAAGTTGAAGTCTCCCGTGGTGATGGAGCCCAGCACCAGGAAGCTGCCGTCCATCCGCAGCTCTTGCAGCAGCCGGTCATCTCCCTTGCGATACAGGCGTACGCCGGTCACCCGGGGATCCTGGCCGGCATCGCGGCTTACCAGCACCTTGAGATACATGCTGTCCAGCTCCGCATCCTGGAGCAGGGCGTAGTCCTTGTACGACTGGCTCCCCGGCTCGTCGAGCTGAAAGCTGCGGGCCAGGCGGATCGGGAAGGTCCGCCCGGATTTGGCATTGTACCAGGTACCCTGCAGCGAATCCGCTCCGACCTGCCCGCCCGGGAAGTGCATGGTAGTGGTATCTGCGCTTTCGAAGCTGCGCTCGATCAGCAGGAGCCCGGTATCGCTTTGCCGGCCGCTGATGCGGATGGGCTTGTCGAAGCGATCATAGGCGTAAACCGCATTTACGATCCCGTCCGAATAGGGGTCCATAACGAACTCGACGGTATACTTGTCGACCGCTCCTTTATAGACATACTGGGCATTTGCGGTCATTGCAAAGACCGTGAACAAAATGAGAAAGCACAAACGGTACATCGCGGCAAATTACATCATCCGCAGCCTCAGACCCGCGCGGAAAGCAGGATGCGTTTGAATGCATAAAATACCGGCTCCCGGGTGAATGCCGCTTTCAACCGGCCCAGGAACGCCGCGGAAAAAGCAGCCTGAGCTTCGCCCTCCAGCCTGGCCAGGTACGGCCGCAGGGCGGATCCGTTGATAAAATCGTACACCCCTTGCGCATCGGGGACGACCAGCGGGTAGATCTTCTCGAATACCTGCATATCCTGCGCTCCGTTACGGAACAAGATCTCCGCATAGTCTTCAGGATCCAGTATCGACAGGTCCTGGCTGTAGCCTTCCAGGGCCTCGCGGAACGGCGACTCCCCGGCCAGCCGGTAGAGGATCAGGTTCGCCTGGTTACGGTGCTGGGCGGGCATCTGCACAACCAGCTGGCCGCCGGGCCGAAGCCGCTCCAGCAGGCGTGGGAAGAGCTTGCGATGATCGGGCAGCCATTGCAGCGCGGCATTGGAAAAGATAAGGTCGCATTTCCGATCTGCCGCGAGCCAGTCCTGGACGGTCCCCAGCTCAAAGCGCAGGCCGGTTTTTACAAGGGACTGCGCCTTTGCCAGCATTTCAGGCGAGTTATCGACGCCCAGTATATCGGCATCCGGCAGCAGCGCCGGGAGACGCGCCGTGAGCTCGCCGGTGCCGCAGCCGAGATCGACGACGCGCATGCCCGGCCGCCTATCGATCAGGTTCGCCGCATCTTCGAAAGGCTGCTGCCGCTCTTTCTTGAACCGATCGTAGAC
>JASLDA010000487.1 GCA_030151745.1 Chitinophagaceae bacterium
TTACGTGAACCTCTTTTCATGTCATGGTGAGCGCAGGTTCGGGTTGGGGCGAACCGGAGTCGAACCACGGCATGAAAAGCCCCGGAGCGCCACCGGGTTCATGCCGCCCTTCGACTGCGCTCACCCTTCGACTGCGCTCAGGGTGACATCATGCGGCGGGCTGCATAAACCTCAGGATGATATCGATCGATTTTTGGATAGACTCCAAGATGTAGATACGGAACGTATCGTGCATGATTTATGCCCCTTTATTGCCGGGCGGCTCTGTGCTACGTCCGCTGCTGGCGGTAATATGTGATGAGCTTATTTTATTTAAGCGTTTCGGGGCCGCAGCTTGCATCTATTGATTAATGTGTTAGTTTTATTGTTTTCTCCATATTTGTTTTATTTCCCGGAATTTCATTCTTAGTGTCGGAATTGTCTATTTTTAACGAATTCAACAATCGCAAAATGAAACAGTGTATAAGAAGCCCTGGTATCGTGAATGCCGGCAGCCGGAGCTGACGCGGCAACTGTGCCCGCGGTCCGCCTTGCCCGAACCGGATGGTCCGTTCAAAGGGACATCCGCACATATTGTTCAATCTATTTCAAGTTACTTTCATGAAAAAAATCACCTCCTTATTTACTACTTGCTTTCTTTTAGCAGGTACCCTTGTTTGTGCTCAGACCCGCGTACCGGAACCCAAGGATGAGCCGGCCGGCAGCGGGGCTCATTATTACAGCAACCTCGGCCAGATCGCCGATGAGTCGGGCAATCCGCACCCGGAGATCCTGTATTATACCGAACAGGGAAGCCCCCTGATCTATCTGACGGACAGGGGCGCGCATTTCATCGCGCACCGGCAGGGCGCCGACACCACCGCGCCGGATACGCTGAACCGGATCACGATGGAATTCAAGTGCGAAAGCTACCCTGATATCCCCTGCGGGAATATAGCCACGTATGAGCCGGGCGTCGATACCCTGAACTACTACCAGCCTCATTGCGCATCGGGAATCACAGGCGTCACCGGGGTCGCCGGCGTGGTATACCAGAATATCGTTGCGAACACCGACTTCCATTTTTACAGCAATGCCTACGGCATGAAGAATTTCGTAAGGTTCAGGCCCGGGTCCAGCCCCAGCACCTTCATCCTGAAATTCAGCGGGCAGGACAGCATCGTAGCGCTTGGCAGCATCGTGGCGCTGTTCGTCGACGGTTATGCCTTCACCCTGCCGGTGGCCGACGCTTACGAGGTCGACGCCTTCAACAATGTCTACCCCCTGCCCTGGACGCCCACCTGGGCATCTTACGGTAACGGCGAGATAGGACTTATGACCGGGCCCTACAATCCCGGCCGGGACCTGGTCGTGCGCATCGGGGTCATAAACACGCTTCGAACGGCTGCCGTCGACAACCTGTACTGGTCCACGTATTACGGCACGGGGCCCCAGGGCGAGTTCGGGATGCAGGGGCCGAGCAAGGAGACGACACCGGTGATCTGCGCAAACACCAACGACGATGTCTTTCATGCCATGGCTATTAGCGCCGGGATTTTCCCTACGAAGTCTTCATTGACGCTATTCAATAAATTGACGGATTGCTATGTCTCCAAGTTTGAGAAGAATATGAATCCCTCCATCGCGGCCCTCGGTGCTCCGGTCAGGACCTGGGCCACGTATTTCGGCGGCAACGGTATCGATAAACCTTGGGCTATCGCGGAGCGCGACCGGACCAGCAGTACCGGCGAGCTGTACGTGGCGGGGTACTCGGAGTCGAGCACGCTTCCTACGTTACCTACAAGCTCGCCTGCCTTTCACCAGGTTTCCGGGAACGGCGGAGCGGACGGCTTTATCGTGTCTTTTAATAAGATGAATGGTAATCTGCAGTACAGCACGTTCTTCGGCGGCGACGGTTACGACGAGATCACCTGCCTGGCCCCGGACCCGGCAACGAATACGCTCTATTTCGGGGGCTCCACGAGCTCGGAGACCACCAGCACCAGCTGCAGCAGCCCGGCTTCGACGGATTTCTCGCTTTGCGCAGGCGGCGGCGGCCGGTACTTCCAATCCGCGCTCGGGCAGACCGGGAGCCCGGACGGTTTTGTGGCTTCGCTGAACATGAATACGAAAGCCCTGACCTGGTCGACGTATTTCGGCGGCTACCATGACGAGGAAGTGCGGACCATAGCCGTATCGGACGCAGGCGGCCGGCATTCGGTATTTGTCGGGGGTACTACGAACAGCGGCGCCTCCGTCAAGTCCGGCGACTGGGCCTCCCCGATGACGACCCCGCCGGTATCGGCATTCGGGGTCACCCTGTTCCCGCTCTGCGATCCCGGGGGAGGCGCGTACTTCCAGAATGTAGGCGCCGAAGGGTCCAATGAAGAAGGCTTTCTCGCGCGTTTCGACAACAACCACCGGCTGGCCTGGTGCACCTATTTCGGGGGCAATAAATCGGATGTACTCTGGAAGATCGGCGTAACGGGTCCGGGCGAGCTCTACGCTACGGGCGTCACGATCACCGACAATGCGAATTCGCAGCCCACGACGAGGAACTGGGCAAATAATAACGGCGAGTTCCCGATCTATTATACGGGCGGGGCATATAACCAGTCGTTTGCAAGCTCGGGCTCGGTCACGCCCACGTCCAATGCGTTCATCGCCCGGTTCAGCGCTTCGCAGAGCCTGTCCTGGTGCTCTTATTTCGGCGGCAGCGGCGGCGCATTCGAAGCGGGAAACCCCGAATCGCTGACCTGCGACCTGGCCATCGATCCTGCCGGCGGTGTGTATATGTCGGGATTCAGCAAGCTGGACAACGCGGCATCGTCGGGCAGCAATATACCGGTCTGCGCCACGTGCTCGCCTGCAGGCAAATACAGCCAGGCTCAGAACGCTTCGACGGGACGAGCCGCGGATGAGTCGACCTACGACGGCTGGATCGTGCAGTTCAATGGGGGCAATTATCCCGTATGGACGACGAATTTCGGCGGCCAGGTGAAAAGCCAGGGAATGATCAGCAGCGTCCCGGGCAATCCCCGGGATCCCAATGCGGACGAGCGGATCAACGCCATCGCCCTGGGCGGCGGGAGCGGCAGCACGACGCTGTACATAACCGGCGTAACCCGCTGCGACAACAGCCCCAGGGTCGATTTCGACCCCGGCTCGAAAAACGATTATTTCCAGGGCTCGTATAGCGGGGACGGCGATGTCTTCATAGGCCGCTTCAATCCTGCAAATACCTCGCTGGGCGCCGGCAGCTCCCCGGGCTATCCCGGCAGCCCCAATCTCCGGGTGCGTCCGAATCCATCGTCCGGTATGTTCGACGTAAGATATCGTTCGACCTCCGGCGATGCCGAAGCAAGAGCGCGGGTGCTGAACGGGCTGGGGCAGCTCGTGGAAACGGCAATGAGCCGGATCGATAACGGTCAGGCAAAATTTATTCTTAATTTGAGCGCCCTGCCCGCGGGGCTTTACATCTTAAATGTAAACGGCGAAAGCACAACGCTCATCAAGAAATAAGCCTATGCTACGCTACTTCCTTCTATTTCTGTCCATTTGGC
>JASLDA010000021.1 GCA_030151745.1 Chitinophagaceae bacterium
AAAAGAGGTTCGTCACGACAAAAAAAGGGCCGCTTAACGATCTGTCACGGGCAGCGCTGTCGAAGGACAGGCTCCTAGTGATTTCGCTGGTACTCGACGCCATTGTCGAGATCCGGCAGGCCATTATTGCCGTGCGGCTTGGACTTTGCGGGTTGCGCAGGCTTGGGCTTAGGCATCGTCATAGGCTGTGCCGGCCTGGGCTGCGGGGCCGGCGCGGCCACGGGAGCGGCGGCGGCCAGCACCGCTATACTCTTGCGGGCTTCATGGTCCGGATTGGTCGTCTTCAATACGATGGTCCTTACGCCCGCGGAGCCGAAGGCATAGGTGACATTGCCGCCCTTGTCTGTTCTGCCAGCCATGTGCGCATCGCCTTCGACATGCCATTCGTAGCCCGCAGCGGCCATATCGCTTTCGAACTTCGCGGGCTTGCCAACCTGCATCTCGTCAGGTCCCAGGATGGAAGGCGCTGCCGAAGCGGCGACCGGCGCCTGGCTGCTCTCGACGAGGACGGTATCCGTCTTCTCGTTCTTGAGCACGCCGAAAGAACCGTAGACGGTATGCTTGACGATATACATGCCCGGCGCGGCGTAAGTATGCGATCCCGAAGCCAGGGCGCTGTACTCTCCGTCTCCGAAATCCCATTTCCAGCGATTGGCGTCCTCCGTCAGATCCTGGTACGAGATACTGTCAGATACCGTGATCCCGCCGCGGGGCTTGATGGTGTAGCGGATACCTTCATGCTTGTAATACATTTTCCGGTACAGGAAGAAACCCAGCGATGCAGCGCAAAACACGGCGATCAGGATTATAAGACGCTTATCCATTTTTCGGTAGGACAGATGTGTGTGTGCCTCAAATGTACGGTACGACCTCTGATCCCGGAAAGGAAACATCGATGCATCCCGGCTTGCCGGGGTATCAGGAAATCGAAGTCCCCGAATGATGTGAACTGAGGTCTGGAAAAGCAGCGCGAATTTGCAGCATGTGATTGCAAAGCGGCTGATATTACGAAAGGCGATTGATCATTACAATGAATGGTCTATACGAAGGGAAAATATTTTTTTGTAAAACCCTTCATCTTTTATAATACAACCGCTACTTTAGAACAGCAGATGACTCCCGGATTATGCCCTGCATTCCGGGAACTTGACAGACGGTGGTACGTGTTGGCATAGCGAAATTCATAAACCCTGTTCGCACGACATGATAGACCAGACCCTGAAGTTCCTCGCGGACGAGATCAACCTGTATCTCGCCCAACAGCCAGGCCTGAGCTTAGGCGACGCCAGCCTGGTGCTGGGGAACGCTTCCCGCATCTTTGATACCGACCCCAACAGCGGTGACAACAACCTGCAAAACCGGGCCATCATATCCCTGGTAAACGTCGAGGAAGACCGCATCAGCCGGTCGCATGAGCCGTTCACACGCACGATAACGGGAGTCGAGTATGCCGAGCCGCCGGTGTTCCTGAACCTGTATGTGCTGTTCGTCGTAAACATGCGCAATCACGAAGCGGCGACCCGCTGGCTTTCCGCCATTATCCGCTTCTTCCAGCACCAGAGCGTCTTCACCCCGCTCAGCCATCCGGCCCTCAATCCGGCGATTCCGCAGCTGAGCGCCGCGATGCAGAGCCTCAGCTTCGAGCAGGCCAACCAGCTTTGGAGCACCCTGGGCGGCAAGTATCTCCCTAGCGTGCTCTACAAGATCCGCCAGATCAGCGTGGACGAAGGCGCCGCCATGACAGGGGCGGGCTATATCCGCAGCGTCACCATTAACGACCGTACCAAGCAGCCCATCTCATGACGAGCACCTATGCCATACTCGCTACCGTCGAGCTGCTGCACGAATATTACACGGACAGCCGCAGCCCGGATTTCAGCCTCGGGCCGGACGCCGCGACGGACGCCGTTCTGCGGGGATCCGGCATTCTCAGCCGGACGCTCGGAAACGCACTGGTGCTGCTGGCGAAAGTCGATGAGTCGGGGGTAATGGACCGCCCGCTGCCGAAGAGCGCAGCTCTCCGCTTCGAACTGAACCTGGAGCAGCCGCGCATGCTCAACTATACGAACCTCGAGCTGCCCGAAGGGTACTGCTACCTGTTCGGCAACCGGTTCCTGACCGGCCTAGGAGAAGAGAAGCACCTGAACCGTCCCGTACCTGCCTACAGCACGACGGCGGACTACCCGATCGCCGCGCTGGTATCCCGGGCCGGCACAGTCTACGAGGCGATCCTGCCGGTCAGCCGGAACGATCACGCACCTGGAGATACGGATTACTGGGATCCGCGGTCTGCCGGGCAGTACGTGCACCGCGGCGACCTGGTCCGCCGCAGCGACGGCCGCCTG
Organism: Chitinophagaceae bacterium; assembly: GCA_030151745.1. GTDB lineage: Bacteria > Bacteroidota > Bacteroidia > Chitinophagales > Chitinophagaceae > UBA1952. The sequence continues at coordinate 2,346 of JASLDA010000021.1, forward strand.
CAGCTGAGCCCCAGCCCGGCCAGAAGCTTCGACATCGAAGTATTCGCCTTCAACCCCGCAACCGGCGCCACTGACATACCGGCAGGGACTGCGCAGCACCAGTCGTTCGAATCCCCCGTTTCGGCACTTGGCATGGACCTGACGAACCTTCCGACCGGCCTGTACCGCATCCGGGTGAACGGGGAAGATTTTGAATACTGGCTCGACCGGGAAGGCAGCCAGGCCCGCAGTCTCGGCGTCGTCGAGCTCTGGAACGACCAGGATCCCGCCGGCGGCTTCAGCCTCGTCGACAGCGCCGGGCGGCCCGCAGGCACGAGGTTCATCCTCCGCTTCGCCAACCGGCTGGCGGTCTGGAAATACCGTCTGCGCACCGATACGGCCACCGACGTCTCCATCCCGGGCCAGCCCGGCGCATTCGTACCAGGAGGCGCTCCCCGGGAATTCATCTCCGCCCGCCCCCTGCCGCTGCGCCAGCAGGCAGTACGCAATATCCAGCTGATGCGCGGAGCAGACATCCTCGCCACGCGGCTCGCCAACCCGCCGCCGGAGCGCATTTCGATGCATACCAGCGCCGGCAACTCCTGGTATTGCGCCGAGATGATGCTCAACTACTAGCCGGCCGAACCTCCACCTTTCCTTCCGCTAAAACTCCTTTCCACTATGGCAACATCCTACAAAACACCCGGGGTCTTCATTGAAGAAATCCCCAAATTCCCGCCTTCCATCGCCGCGGTGGAAACAGCGATTCCCGCATTCATCGGGTATACGGCGAAAGCCGAGAAAGACGGCGAATCCCTGATCTGCAAGCCGACGCGCATCAGCTCCCTGCTCGAGTTCACCACTTATTTCGGCGAAGGAACAGCGCCGGAGGAGATCGTCGTCATCACCGATACCGCGGCAAATAACTACGCCGTCACCTCGGTCGAGATCGACGGCGGCAACCGCTTCTATACCTACGATTCCGTACGCCTGTTCTACGACAACGGCGGCGGCGACTGTTATATCGTGTCGACGGGACTCTGCGACACCGGCGACGGCGTCGCTATCGGCGAGGCGGACGGGATTCCCATGGGGTTGCTCAGCGGGCTGGCAGTGGTGGAGAAAGAGGACGAGCCGACGATCCTGCTGTTCCCGGACGCCGTGAGCATGGACGAAGCCTCGTTCTACGCCCTGCAGCAGGCCGCGCTGATGCAATGCGCAAAGCTGCAGGACCGGGTGGCTGTATTCGACCTCCAGGAGAATATGGCCGACAGCCTTTCCGACGCGGTACAGAGCTTCCGGAACAGCATCGGCATCAATGCCCTCAAGTACGGCATGGCCTACGGCCCCTGGGTCTATACGGCCTATACGCGCGACGTGGACTACGACATGCTGAAAGATAACGTCTACCTGGGCTCCGAAAGCGCCGGCAACAAGCTGGATCTTAAAACGCTTACTTCCGACCCGGATGTGAACGCGCTGGTCACGGCCCTGGAGAACGCCATTACAGACACCGATACCGTTCAGTCCAAGATAGACGAGATCCGTGCATCGAGCGCCACCATGGCCGACCAGCTCAAGACCCTTACGGACGCGGCTAACAACGCAGCCTCCGACGCGGATCGCAAAACGGCCTTGAACGATATGCTGGCATTCGTGCGCGGGGCCGCGCTGGGCCTGTATTCGGACTGGAACGCCGCGGGTGCGTACAAGGGAAGCCTGCTGAACAACGACGTGCAGAGCTACGGGAAATCGCCCGCCCTCTGGAAAGGCGGCATGAGCAGCCTCATCGCCCTGGAGCGCAACGAAGACGTGCGCGCGATCACCGAGCTGGACGACGCCGACACCCTGGCATTGTACACGGCGCTCGGCAGCACGAGCTGGCTCGGCAGCGCCGCATCCGGGGTAGCCGCAAGCTCCAAGCACTATTCGGCTGGCAGCGCTACGGCCGCCCAGCAGGTCCGCATGATCGGCATGGACCTGACGACGGCATTCAACAGCATCATCAACTACGTCAATACCATCCAAAGCTCCGCCGCCGCATACCGGAAAGCGGCCCAGGACGCCCTCTACCAGCGCCATCCCTATATCAGCAAATGGGTGAACGCCGTCAAGCGGGAGCTGGGCAAGGTTCCCCCAAGCGGGGCCGTTGCCGGCGTATATGCCCGCGTGGACAATGCCCGCGGCGTGTGGAAGGCCCCGGCCAACGAGAGCCTGAACAGCGTCACAGGCCCCGTTTACACGGTAAGCGCCGAAGAGCAGGCCGGCATGAATGTCGATCCTACCGCGGGAAAATCGATTAATATCATCCGCAGCTTCATAGGGAAAGGAACCCTGATCTGGGGCGCCCGGACCCTGGCCGGGAACGACAACGAATGGCGCTACGTCAACGTCCGCCGTTTCTTCAACATGGTCGAAGAAAGCTCGAAGAAGGCCTCGGAGCAGTTCGTATTCGAGCCGAACGACGCCAACACCTGGGTCAAGGTGCAGGGCATGATCGAGAACTTCCTGACGACCATGTGGCGACAGGGAGCGCTGCAGGGCGCCAAGCCGGAGCATGCATTCTATGTAGCCGTCGGGCTCGGGAAGACCATGACGGCGCTGGACATCCTCGAGGGCCGCATGATCGTGGAGATCGGCATGGCCGTCGTCCGTCCTGCCGAATTCATCATCCTGCGCTTCAGCCATAAGATGGCCGAAAGCTGAGCTCCGCCCGCAACCAATCCTTCATTCCTAAACCAAAGCCTGCGGCGCGGTTTGCAGCCGCAGGTACCACACTATGGCAGCAACATATCCTATTCCAAAATTCCACTTCCTCGTCCAATGGGGCGGAAGCCGCGTCGGCTTTTCGGAAGTGACCGGCCTCGACATGCAGGTGGAGGCCATCGAATACCGCGACGGCAACTCGCCGGTGTATTCGAAGATCAAGATGCCGGGGCTTCATAAGTTCAGCAATATCACGCTCAAGCGCGGCACCTTCGAAAGCGATACGGAATATTATACCTGGATCAAAACGGTCAACCTGAACAAGGTGGAGCGCCGGGACGTGACGATCAGCCTGCTCAACGAAAAGCATGAGCCCGTGATCACCTGGCGCGTCGTCAACGCCTTCCCCGTAAAGGTCCAGGCATCGG
>JASLDA010000024.1 GCA_030151745.1 Chitinophagaceae bacterium
CTGACTCCAAGTCCTCGATTTGTGACTTCAAAACCTCGACCTCTGTTGCCATCTCTCCGCTTGAGGATTCTAAATCGGCTAGCTGTGTATTGAGACTCGAGACTTTTTCTGAAAGCGCATGAGTTTCGTAGGCACTCCAACTACATAGCCCCAACAAAAGAACGCCAACTAGAGCTTGAATTAGAACTGCTCTTCGAGCACGCAATACACGGAAAGTCGCGACCAGAGTGGTTTTAGTAGAGGTCGTTTGGGTGCGTTGTTTCATCTGATCTTGACTCAAGATAAGCACTCTGGCATTGAAACCTTCTTACGTAAGGTAGTCGTATAGGCGTTTGATGGAACTAAATCCTTCAGCACTAAAGCCCTACCCAATCCCCTCAAAAAACCGCATCAACCGGTTCGACATCTCCTCGAACGGGAATCACCATCAAATCACAAACCCCTGTCAGAACGCTGTTCTCGACGGGGGTTTCTCTTTTGGGTGAAACAGTGGGTAAACATTTGAGTTCGGGGAGTGTAGTTCATTGAGTGAGGGTGATTGGCTGATTGGCAAGTCCGGGGATTAGAAGCGATCAATCAGTCAGAGCAGTGCTTATGATGGCTATGGTATTCAGTGCAGTCGACACGATCATGAGCAGCGAGTAGATATTAGTCCGCTCAATCCCCCTTCCCATACTGCTCTCGCTTTTCTGCTGACACCGGCATTACAGAAGCTAGGATTCCGTTCGTTTCCATCATCCTGTACTCAAGAATAAGAACACTACCTTTTTCGCCTCAGGCAGATGATTTATGTTTGATCGTATGCAGGAAGGGAGACAAATGCTCATGGGGCTTCTGACCGGAAAGCTGGGCCTCAGTGCCGAAAGCGCCGGCCTGCTGTCAGGCATTTGCCGGTGGCGGAGCCTGCGCAAAGGAGACAAGCTCCTGGCTGAGGGGCAGCATTGCCGCCATATCTATTTTGTTGCCTCCGGTGGGCTGCGCGCATTCGATTTGTGCGACGGAAAAGAGGTAACTACCGGCTTCTCCTTTGAGGGATCGTTCACCAGTAACCTGCGCAGTCTCCGTGGCAACCGGCCCTCCGGATCTTTTCTTCAGTCTACGACGACCAGCACCATCGGCCTGCTGGACAAAGACTTGCTGCAAGCGCTGTATCACCAATCCCGGGAGATCGAATCGCTGGGCCGGCGCATCGTGGAAGAGCTGCTGATAACACAGGAAGAGCACCTGGCTTTGCTGCGCATCAGCAGCCCGGAGGACCGTTACCGGCAAATACTGAAAACAAATCCGGAGCTGCTGCAGCGGCTCAGCCTCACGCAGCTGGCATCCTACCTGGGCATGGCCCGCGAAACGCTGAGCCGCATCCGCGCGCGGCGGCCCGGTTGATTTTGTGACCGGCGTCACAAGCGCCGCATCAGAGCCATGTCACCTTTGACGGACAATTCAATTCGCCATGAATAAGCACAAAGCAGTTGTCCGGGGCTTTATCGACGCCGCCTGGAACCGCCGCGATTTTGCCGGCCTGGAGCTCTACTTCCACGAACACTACGCGGATCACTCCTTGCCGGAGGGATTTCCCGCCGGAAGCGAAGGCACCCTGCGCTGGATCGAAGCAACCAGCGCTGCGTTCCGTCACCAGACGGTCATCGAGGATATGGTCTGCGAAGGCGACCGCCTCATGATCCGCGTCCGCATGGAGCTGGAGCATACGGGCGAATGGCGCGGCATTCCCGCCACGGGTCGTCAGCTCAGCATCGGCGGCTACCGCTGTTTCCGCCTGGAGGAAGGCCGGATCCGGGAAGCCTGGGGCCTCATGGATGGCAGTCGTATTGAGAACGTCCTCCGGAGCACCCCGCACGGCTGCGGCCTTCTGCAGCAGGCTTAGCAGTGCATTTCATGGATGCCTTCGAATCTGGAGCCCCAGGATCATGCGCTCAGGGCTTCCCGATAACCTGCGCCAGCGGCAGCTCAAACCGGAACGTGCTTCCCTTTCCGGGCTCGCTGGTCACGGCGATCTTCCCGCCCTGGGCCTCGATGAACTCTCTCGAAATAGCCAGCCCCAGGCCGGTACCGGACTTGTTTATGCTGCCGGGCACTTTGAAGTACCGGTCGAAGATGCGGCTCTGGTAACGTGCATCGATCCCCTCGCCTTCGTCTTCGACGGCGAAGGAGACCATTTTGTCCCGATGCTCAATACGGAGCCGGACATGGCTGCCTTCGGGTGAGTATTTGATCGCGTTTGTCAGCAGATTGACCAGCACCAGCGCCGCCTTATCGACGTCCGCCTGGATCATCGGCAGATCGTCGGGAAGCTGCTGCTCTATGGAGATTCGCTTCGAAGCAGCCTCCATCGATACGGCCGCCACCGCCTCATCGACGATCACGCGCGGCATCACATGCAGGAAGCGCAGCTGAATGTTCCCGGTTTCGATCTGCGTAATGTTCAGGAGCTCAGCGGTCAGCCGGAGCAGCCGGTCCGTGTCGTCCACGATACCGGTCACAATTTCCAGCTGGTCGGCATTCATCGCTCCCGTACGGGTATCGGTCAGCAGCTTCGCGCTCATCTTAATGGACGAGATCGGCGTCTTCAGCTCATGCGATATCGTCGCGAGCAAATTGGTTTTCGAAAGGTCCAGCTCCTTGAAATGAGTGATATTCTTCAGCGTGTATACATCGCCTAAGGATACGGCCCCCTGCTGCACGGCCTTATGCGCTATCGCAAAGAACTGCTCCTTACCGTCGACAACGATACGGACAGGGCCGGTCGCCCTGGCATCGAGCACTGCCTTGAGCAGATCGTTGCGATCGGCGACTTCAAGCGCGGGCCTGCCGACGATCGCGTCGGACGGCAGGCTATACAAGGCCGAGGCGGCATGATTGATGAAAAGCACCTTCCCTTCCGCATCCGTCCCGAGCACGGCATCCTCCATCTGGTTGATAATGCTGTCGACACGGCTTTTCTCAAACATCACGCGGGCCATGCTGCTGTTTTCCCACTCATCCAGCCGGCCGGCCATGCTATTGAAGGCGCGGGCCATCTCACCGAACTCGTCATACTGGTTATTCAGCTCTATCCGTGTCTTGTAATTGCCTTGCCCGATTTCACGGATCCCATCCGTCAGCTTCCTGACCGGCGCTGCGACAATTCCCGGCAGGTTAAAGGCCAGGGAAAAGCCGACGATGAGCACCATTGTCGTCAGCCCGCTCAGCCAGAGCTTCGCGTTGCCGGCCGTGGATAACGCGAGCTCGTTCTTCCGCTCCAGCGCCCTCTGGTTGAGCAAGCCGATCGCGTAAAGCTGCTCATTGATGCTATCGGCCGCGGCCTGGCTCCCGGGCTCCCTTTTCAGGCGCTCGAACCA
>JASLDA010000025.1 GCA_030151745.1 Chitinophagaceae bacterium
ACGATGCCTACGAGCGTCGCGAACAGGACGTTGAAGAAGTTGTTGATGAACTTTTCGTTGTCGGAACGCACCTTCTGAAGAACCGACAGCGTCTCGCCGCTGCGCTGATCCTCGAAGTCCGCGAAGGGCAGCTGCAGCGCGTGCTTCAGCGAATCGGTGTACAGGTTCGCGCCGAATTTCTGGATGATGACGTTCACCACGTAATCCTGGAACGCCTTTGCGATCCGCGATACCATGGCCGCGCCGATGATCAGCAGCAGGCCGAAGACGACGCCCTGGAAATAATCGCCGCTGCGCCCGGCGTCCCGGAACACTTTCGCGCGGTTGGCGAAGGGGTCGATGATATAATGGCCTAGGATATACGGATTCAGCAGGGAGAAGACCTGGTTGATCGATACCAGAAGCAGGGCAAGTATGATCAGACCCCGGTAAGGCCGGAGATAACGGAGCAGCAGTTTCATAGAGAGCCTGCAAAAATAATCCACATACGGCCGGCTGCAGTTATATATGGATTACCAAAGGCAATTTTTCCCCTTGAGCTCTTCAGCCAGCATCCTGCCGACCACCCGGTCGATAGGCAGGGTGAACACCTCCTCGCACAATTCTCCCACCGGCATCCAATACGTACGCTCTTCGGGGATGATATTGCTGATCTCCGTGTCCGGCGCGGCTTTGACCATATAATAGATCGAAATGACCTGCGAGTCGTCGAAAGCGCTTTTCTGGAAGAAATCGGTCGTGTAGTAATGCCGGAGCACCTCGATGGGAAGCCCCAGCTCCTCCATCCATTCCCGCTTCAGTCCCTCGACCGTGCCTTCGCCCGGGTCCAGGCCGCCGCCCGGGAACTTGATCACGCGCCGTCCCCGGATCAGCTCTTCGTTGACAAGCACGCGGTCCCCTTCGATCCAGATGCCGTAGATGCGGATGTTGAAGCGCATTTCAATGCAAAATTCAAAATTTAAAAATGCAAAACCTGGAGGGAGCTGTATCGGGCGAGCCAATGAAAAATTCAAAACCTGGAATGGGGAAGGTAAAAGGTAAAGATCGAAAGTCAGAAATCAGAAGAAAGCGAGCTGTGTATTGAGCGGGTCTCAAAGCATTGCTTGGGACATGAAGAAAGCACTGTGCGGCAGCGCGCCGGCTTCAGCCGCAAGTCAGACATCCATGGCCCGTGGTTTCAACCGCGGGAACGAAACCGTCGAAGGTTGTTTATGATCGAAGGCTGTTCCCGCCACAATCGACGAGTCGTTAATCAGGACCAGCCTCACGTGGATCTCAAGCGGCTCCCGGTCGTCATTCGCAAATTGCGAGGGCAATCCTGACTCACCAATTAAAGCACCACATTCTGCAGCAACGCGCTCTTCTGCGGGTAGTCCGTCGTGTAGTGCAGGCCGCGGCTTTCTTTTCGGAAGCTGGCGCCTTTGACGATGAGATAGCCGATGGTGATCAGGTTGCGCAGCTCCATCAATTGCGGCGACAGCGTCGTCGAGCGGTAAAGCTCTTCCGTCTCCTCGTGCAGTAAGTCGATGCGGCGCATCGCCCGCTCGAGGCGCACGTCGTTCCGCACGATGCCGACGTAGTCGCTCATGATCGACTGCAGCTCCTTCAGGCTCTGCGTGATCAGGATCATTTCCTTCGGGTCCCGCGTTCCGCCTGCATTCCAGTCCGGTACGCGTTCCGGCATCCGGACGGCGCCGATCTCGATCGCCGCGTCTTCCGCGCAGCGATGTGCGAATACCAGGGCTTCCAGCAGGGAGTTGGATGCAAGCCGGTTGGCGCCATGCAGTCCCGTGGAGGAGCATTCGCCGCAGGCGTAGAGGTTGACGATCGAGGTCCGGCCGTAGGCGTCGGTCTGTATGCCGCCGCAGCAGTAGTGTGCCGCCGGGGCCACGGGGATCATCGCATCTTTCACGTCGATGCCGATGCTGAGGCATTTGGCGCGGATGTTCGGGAAATGGGCCTCGAACTTCACCATGTCCATATGCCGGCAATCGAGGTAGACATGCTCGGTTCCCGTGCGCTTCATCTCATTGTCGATCGCCCTGGCAACGACGTCGCGCGGAGCAAGATCTTTGCGCGGGTCGTAGCGTTCCATGAAGGCCTCCCCGGCTTTGTTGCGGAGGATGGCGCCGTCTCCGCGCACCGCCTCCGTGATCAGGAAGGAGGGGCTTACGCCGGCCTCGTACAATGCCGTCGGGTGGAACTGGATGAACTCCATGTTTTCGATCCGGGCCTTCGCCCGGTAGGCCATGGCGATGCCGTCTCCGGTTGCGATGCGGGGATTGGTCGTGGTGCGATAGACCTGGCCCGTGCCCCCGGAGGCCATCAGCGTGACGCCCGCCAGGATCTTCTCGATCGCGAAGGTCTGCAGGTTCATCGCGTACACGCCATAGCAGCGGATATCCGGGGTGACCTTGGTCACGAGATACCCGAGGTGGTGCTGGGTGATGATGTCGACGACGAACCAATGATTATGGATCACGACATTGGGCAGGGACTTTATCGCTTCCACCAGGGCCCGCTCTATCTCGAAGCCGGTAATGTCCTTATGGTGCAGGATGCGGAACTCGCTGTGGCCGCCCTCCCGGCCGCGCATATATTCGCCCGAAGGCTCCCGGTCGAATTCGGTACCCCAGCCGATCATTTCCTGTACGCGCTGCGGTCCTTCCTCGACCACGATGCGCACGATCTCCTCGTCGCAGAGCCCATCGCCGGCAATGAGGGTGTCCTCGATATGCTTCTGGAAAGAATCGCGTTCCAGGTCGTTCACGACCGCGATCCCGCCCTGGGCATATTTGGTATTGGTTTCATCGGTGGCTGCTTTCGTCAGGATCGTGACGGTCTTTTCCGGAAAGCGCTGGGCCGTTTTCAATGCAAAGCTCAGCCCGGCAATACCGGAGCCGATTACCAGGAAATCAGTTTGGATCATGCGGACTCGAATGTAGGAAACTGTGCCAAGCGGTCCTTATTGATGGCGCGATGGAGCGCAGCGCGGCACAGCGAATTACTGGCCGGCGGGATACAGGGGTGGAGCAGGCAGACGGGCAAGCCGGTGTTTCATAAAATGATCATATTCCTGCCGGCATGTCCTGCCTGTCATTCCGTATTGTACCGGGCGCAGTTCCGTTTTGTCCGTTTATTGGCCTGGAATGTGCTTCTGCGCACGAAGCGTCCCGGCAAAATCAGGCGACGCCAGGTATAGTATGAATTGCTTGGGTGCTTCTGTTTGTCTGCCCGGCGTTTCAGGGGTAAAAAACAATCCGAGTTTCCCGTTTGTGGTAATGAAGATTCTCCATTCTCCTTACTTTAGCAGCACACACCCACATGCGCATGGAATACGAGATCAGGCAGCAAGGTAAGTTTAAATATGTTGAGGAAGGCGAAGGCGAAACCCTGGTTTTGCTTCATGGGCTGTTCGGCGCGCTGAGTAATTT